>NZ_JBEBUX010000061.1:0-23036 GCF_040393045.1 Pollutimonas bauzanensis
AGACAACGGCGCGAAAGCACCATGATGCATGCAAAGCCTCATGCATATGCCGTAAGCACGTGCACCGAAAATGCGTTAGCCGAAACGCCCTGTGATGTAGTCTTCGGTTTCCTTACGCGCTGGCTTGACGAATATCTGGTCGGTTTCGCCGTATTCCATCAGTTCGCCCAAATACATATACGCCGTATAGTCCGAGCATCGGGCAGCCTGCTGCATGTTATGCGTAACAATCACCACGGTGTAGTCGGACTTGATCTCGGCGATAAGCTCTTCGATCTTGGCAGTAGAAATGGGGTCCAGTGCCGAGCAAGGCTCGTCCAGCAAAAGCACCTCTGGCTTGATAGCCACGCCGCGCGCGATGCATAAACGTTGCTGCTGGCCGCCCGACAAACTGTTGCCGCTTTGATTAAGCTTGTCCTTGACCTCATTCCAGAGAGCAGCCTTGGACAATGCCCATTCAACGCGCTCGTCCATCTCGCCTTTGCTGAGCCGTTCGAACAAGCGCACGCCAAAAGCAATATTGTCGTAGATGCTCATGGGGAAAGGCGTGGGCTTCTGGAACACCATGCCGACCTTGGCGCGTATCAGCGAGATGTCGGTTTTCGATGACAGTAGATTTTCGCCATCCAGGTTGATTTCACCCTCGGCGCGCTGGCCGGGATACAGTTCAAACATGCGGTTGAAAGTACGCAACAGCGTGGACTTGCCGCAGCCTGAAGGACCAATAAAAGCCGTAACCTTATTTTCTTTGATGGACAAGTTCACGTCTTTGATGGCCTGGTATTTTCCATAATAGAAATTCAGGTTCTTGACTTCCAGCTTCGTGCGTTCAGTTTGAAAAGAGTTCGGCATCATAATGGATTCCCGGTCGAGAGCACTGCCCTCGATCCACGTTTTATTTACGGAAAAGGCTGCGGGCGGCGATATTAATGCCCAGCACCAGCATGGTAATCAGCACGGCGCCCGCCCATGCCAAGCGATTCCAGTCTTCGAAAGGGCTGGCCGCATATTGGAAAATGACCACCGGAAGATTGGCAATAGGCGCGTTCATGTTCAGCGACATGAACTGGTTATTCAGTGCGGTAAACAGCAATGGAGCCGTTTCCCCCGAAATGCGGGCAATGGCAAGCAGTATGCCGGTCATGATTCCCGAGCGAGCGGCCCGATAGCAAATGTTCATGATGATGCGCCATTGCGGGCAGCCCAACGCAGCGGCCGCTTCACGCAAGCTGTTCGGCACCAGCATCAACATGTTATCGGTTGACCTTACCACTACGGGAATAACCAGTAT
Source organism: Pollutimonas bauzanensis (assembly GCF_040393045.1). Classification (GTDB taxonomy): domain Bacteria; phylum Pseudomonadota; class Gammaproteobacteria; order Burkholderiales; family Burkholderiaceae_B; genus Pollutimonas; species Pollutimonas bauzanensis_A. Next base: position 1,292 of record NZ_JBEBUX010000061.1, read on the forward strand.
TCCCAATGTAAACGCACCGGCCCAGCCAGAATAGTGTCCGACCTGCGCCACGTAGATGGCATAAATGAACAAGCCAATGATGATGGACGGCGCCGACAACAAGACATCGTTCAGGAAGCGTGTGGCTGGCGCCAGCCAGCCGCGCTGGCCGTATTCGGCCAGGTAGGTTCCTGCCAGTATCCCAATCGGCGTGCCAATAATCGTGCCGACAGCAGCCATCATGACACTGCCCAGGATCGCGTTGAGCAAACCGCCATCCGCTCCCGGCGGCGGAGTGCTTTCTGTCAGCAAGGTCAACGACAGCGCTGAACCGCCTTTGACGAACAAGGTCAGAATAATCCAGCACAGCCAGAACAGGCCAAACACAACGGTCGCCCCGGACAGACCCAGCAGCAGCTTGTTGAAGCGCTGTCGCTTTTTATAAACCGGATTATCCAAATTAACGATGGAATCGGAAGTAAACATGGTTATGGCCCGGAATTAGTGCGACGTTCCTTCGCCTTTGGTCAAGCGAAGAAGCAGGAGTTTCGAGAAAGCCAACACAACAGTCGTAATCAGGAAAAGAATAAGCCCAAGCTCTAGCAGTGCCGCTTTCTGCATGCCCCCTGCCTCATTGAATTCGTTGGCTAACGCCGAGGCAATGGAGTTCGAGGGAGAGAAAATCGAAGACGGCAGGTTAAAGGCATTGCCTATGACAAAAGTGACCGCCATGGTTTCACCCAGCGCGCGGCCCAATCCCAGCATGATGCCGCCAATGACACCGCTTTTCGTATAAGGCAGGACAATTTTCCAGACCACTTCCCACGTAGTGCTGCCCAGTCCGTAGGCCGACTCTTTAAGCATCGGCGGCACAAGCTCAAAGACGTCCCGCATTACCGCCGTAATGAAAGGGATAACCATGATCGACAGTATCAGGCCGGCCGTGAATACGCCGATACCGAAAGGCGGTCCGGCAAAGACCTCGCCAAGTATCGGTACGCCCTCGAAGGTATCGATAATATGCGGCTGTATATATTGCTGGAACAAGGGCACAAATACGAACAGGCCCCACATCCCGTAAATGATAGAAGGAATGGCGGCCAGCATTTCAATGGCTGTGCCCAGCGGCCGGCGTAGCCAAGTGGGCGAGAGCTCGGTCAGGAACATGGCGATGCCAAAGGATACGGGCACAGCAATGACAAGCGCGATCGCCGATGTAAGTAAAGTGCCGGCAATAGGCACCATGGCGCCGTATATGTTCTGGACGGGATCCCAATTGTTGGTCCACAAAAAGGCGATTCCGTTCTCGGCAATGGATTCGCGGCTGCCGTAGATCAGCGACACCATAATGGCTGCAAGCAGCATAAAAACAAAAAACGCAAAAGCGCGCGTCAAGTTTTTGAACACAACATCCATGAGCGCATTCTGATTATTTTTCATGTCGGTATTTTTGCGTTTCTAGGGAAGGCCGTTAATGTAAACACATGCACAACAAGATTAATTTGAGCCAAAGCGAAATACCTTGATTATTAAGCAGCAAAGACGGCGCTATCTGCACAGCGCCGTCTTTGTCAGGCTTATTGAAAGGTCAATTGCCCGATTTTACCCATTACTTCCAAACTGCGGTGCCGTCGGCTGCCTTGATGTCATTCTTCCAGGCATCAGCAATCTGAGCAGTTACGCTAGCAGGCATAGGCACGTAATCGAGTTCCTCGGCCAGCTTGCCACCCTTTTTGAAAGCCCAGTCAAAGAAAGCAAGGGTTTCCTTAGCGTTCTCTGGCTTGTCTTGCTTTTTATGCACCAGGATGAAGCTGGCCGAAGTGACAGGCCACGATTCAGCACCGGGTTCTTCAGTAAGCACTACACCCATGCCAGGAGCACTTTTCCAGTCGGCGTTGGCAGCAGCAGCCGCGAATGCGGACTGCGTTGGCTGTACAAACTTGCCGTCTTTGTTCTGAAGCTGCGTCCAGGCGAGGTTATTTTGCTTGGCATAAGCGTACTCGACATAGCCGATCGAGTTCTTGAGCTGGCGCACATACGCTGCCACGCCTTCGTTACCCTTGCCGCCCTGCCCTGTAGGCCATTTTACAGCCTTGCCTTCACCAACCTGCTCTTTCCAGGCGGGAGAAACTTTGGACAAGTAGTTGGTCCAGCCAAAAGTCGTGCCCGAGCCATCGGAACGGTGTACGACAATAATGGATGCGCTAGGCAATTTGACTTCAGGATTCAAGGCCTTGATCGCGGCGTCATCCCATTTTGTCACTTTACCAAGAAAAATATCGGCAATGATGGGACCTGTCAGCTTCAATTCGCCGGGCTTGATGCCTTCGACGTTAATCACAGGCACCGTGCCGCCGATAATGGCCGGAAACTGCAACAAGCCATTTTTTTCCAGAGCATCTGGCTTCATGGGATCATCGGACGCACCGAAATCAACCGTTTTGGCAATAATCTGTTGCTGACCGCCACCAGAACCGATGGACTGATAGTTGATACGGTTGCCCGTTTCCTGCTGGTATTGAGCAGCCCATTTAGCATAAATAGGAAAAGGGAACGAAGCCCCTGCGCCAGTGATATCGGCAGCTTGAGCCGTTAACGCGGTGGCAGCAAAAGCAAAGCCAACCGAAATCTGTAAAAAAGCACGTTTGAACATCGAGGAATCCTCTTGGCCTAATTCAAGTTAAGACAGGCTAAGCCTGCACAACCGCTATATTAAGCACGCAATATGACATGTTCGTGACAATAGCGAAATTAATTATGTACCTAGCTGCTGCATAAGCTGATGATGCAGATTGAACGGCTTGCCCCGGCCTTTTACTTTCACATAGCCGCCATCGGGCAAACCCCGCCAGGCCAATTGGTTATCGCGCAAGGCATATGTAAAGGCCTCGGTGATAACCCGCTTTTTAAGCGCCTTGTCCAGAATGGGGAAACTGGTCTCGACTCGGCGGAAAAAGTTGCGGTCCATCCAGTCGGCCGATGATAAATACACATTTTCGGCCCCATCGTTGAAAAAGTAGAACACGCGAGAATGTTCCAGGAACTGGCCAATGATGGACCGCACCCGTATATTTTCCGACAGACCAGCTACGCCGGGCCGCAAGGCACAGGCGCCACGCACGATAAGGTCGATTTTCACCCCCGCCTGACTTGCCCTGTACAACGCTTCGATAACAATAGGTTCCTGCAGGGAATTCATTTTGGCCATGATACGGGCCTTTTTGCCGGCTTTGGCATTGATCGCTTCGTTGCGAATAAGCGCCAGCATGGTTTCATGCATGGTGAACGGCGACTGCAACAGCAGCTTGAGGGGCCGGCGAGCGCCAAGACCAGTCAACAACGAGAACACCTTGTCCATGTCTTCGCATAGTTTCTGGTCGGCGGTGAGTAGGCCGAAGTCGGTATAAAGCCTGGCTGTGCGCGGGTGATAGTTGCCGGTGCCCAAGTGCCCGTAGCGCCGGATATGCCCCTTTTCGCGGCGCAACACCAAAGCCATTTTGGCGTGCGTCTTGTGGCCCACTACCCCATAACTGACATGCGCGCCGACTTCTTCCAGCTTGGCGGCCCAGTTGATGTTGGTTTGCTCGTCAAAGCGCGCCATGAGCTCTACCACCACGGTCACTTCCTTGCCAGCCTTGGCCGCAGCCACGAGCAGCGCCATAAGCTCGGAGTCCTCGCCAGTACGGTAGATGGTTTGCTTGATGGCAACGACGGTGGGGTCTAGCGCCGCCGCCGTCAGAAAGTTCAGCACGGGCTGAAATGACTGATAAGGATGGTGCAGTAAATGGTCTTTCTTGGCGATTGCCTCGAATAGCTCGTCGGGTTTGTCCAGGACCATATCAAAAGGCGCCGGTATCTTGGGCCGATGATCGGGGAACAAAAGCTCGGGGCGTTTGACCAAATTGCACAATTGCATCAAGCGCGACAAGTTGACCGGCCCACTGACACGATAGGTGTCCCTGGGCTCGAGGTGAAACTCCTTTTGCAGGAAAATAGCGAGAGCCGGAGGCATGACGTGATCGATTTCCAGTCGTACAGCCGCGCCAAAATTGCGTTGAGACAACTCGCCTTGCAAAGCCTGCCGCAGATTGGTGATTTCTTCCTCATCAACAAACAGATCACTGTTTCGAGTCACCCGCCACTGATAACACCCCTTGACCTCCAGGCCAGGAAAGAGCTCGCCGACAAATGCGCTGATCAGGGCTGTCAGGAGTATGTAGCCATGAGGGATGCCCGATACCTCGGGCGGCACCTTGATGACACGTGGCAGCGCCCTAGGCGCTTGCACGATGGCAATCGATGCGCTCCGGCCAAACGCATCCTGCCCGTGCAAAGAGACAATAAAATTGAGACTTTTATTGAATACCCGGGGAAACGGATGCGCCGGGTCGAGCCCGATAGGCGTCAACATGGGCATGACTTCGCGCTCGAAGCCAGCGTGAGCCCAGGCCCGCAGCTCGTCACTCCACTTGGAAGGCTCCAGCAGCGCTATCCCTTCGGCCCTTAGCTTGGGCAATACATCGTGGGTAAGTAAACTATTTTGCTTGCTGATTAGATCGTGGGCAGCTACCTGCACCAGTTCGAAAGCCTCGTCCGGTGTGTAGCCGTCGGCCCCCACCAGGCTGGGATTTTGGCGTTGCTGCTCCTTCAGGCTGGATATGCGGATTTCAAAAAACTCGTCCAGGTTCGAACTGACAATGCATAAGTAACGCAGGCGTTCAAGTAGCGGCGTATCGCGGCTCTCGGCCATGGCCAGCACCCGCTCATTGAATTTGAGCAGGGACAACTCGCGGTTCAGCAAAGTGGGATCGGACGGCAAAGCATGCATAAAGGGCCTAGGCGGGAATGTGACGCAAACTTATAAGTCATTTTCTTTACAGTTTAATGACAGTCTAAAAGATTGCCCGAAATCTGCCCACAAGTATCAAAAAAAGCCAAAACATTTGCGACATTGGCGAATTCGCAAACCCTGGCTGCCCACGATCCTTATAATCGCAAGGTATCCACCAAAAGAATCTCTGCATAATGGACTATTTACTTGCCGCCGTCGATCTCGGCTCCAACAGTTTCCGGCTATCGATCGGACGAGTCGTACAACAAGACGGCATTGCGCAAATTTACGCCATCGACAGGCTCAAAGAGTCGGTAAGGCTGGCAGCAGGCCTTAACGATGAAAAAATCATCAACGAAGAGGCCATTCTTCGGGCGATCACTGTCTTGAAGCGCTTTGGCGAACGGCTCAATGGCTTTCATCCCAACCGGGTGCGCGCGGTGGCCACAAATACCTTTCGCATTGCACGAAATGTGGCTGAAATCCTTCCTCGCGCCGAAGAAGCGCTAGGCTTTCCCATCGAAGTCATTGCCGGCCAGGAAGAAGCCCGATTGATCTTTTCGGGAATTACCAACGAACTGCCGCCATCCACTAACCGCAGGTTAATGATAGACATCGGCGGCGGCTCTACTGAAGTCATTATTGGCAAGGGTTTTCAACCCTTGCATCTATCTTCCTTATACATGGGCTGCGTCAGCTATACGCGTCAGTTCTTCCCTGATGGCCGCATTACCGAATCACGTATGCAACAGGCGCAGCTTGCGGCCCGACGCGAACTGGAAGGCATTTCCAGGCAATACCGGAAAACCGGGTGGCACGAAGCTTATGGCTCGTCCGGTACAGCCAAAGGAATACTGGCAGTCCTTACCGAAAACGGTATGTCGAAAAAAGGCATTACCCTGGACGGCATGGAAAAACTGAAAGCCAAGCTCATTAAAGACGGCAAAGTCGTCATGAACGAACTGCCCGGCCTCAAGCACGACCGTTCACTGGTTCTGGCCGGCGGCCTCGCCATTATGATGGGGGCTTTTCAGGAATTGAACATAAAAGTAATGCTGCCCGGCGAAGGCGCTTTGCGAGTCGGTGTGTTATACGACCTGCTAGGCCGGGACTCCGAGCATGACAAGCGCAATGAAACGGTACGCCAGTTCATCAAACGCTATCACGTCGATACACGGCAATCCGCAAGGGTAAAGCGCGTTGCGCTGGATTTTTTCGCGCAATTGCAATTGCAAGACTCCCCTGAAAAGCAAGAGCTGGAACGCACCCTGGGATGGGCAGCCGATCTGCACGAAATAGGCATCAGTATCGCCCATGCCGACTACCATAAGCACAGCGCCTACATTCTTGAGCACGCCGATATGCCGGGGTTCTCGAACGACGACCAAGCCTTGCTCGCCTTATTTACCCTGGGCCACCACGGCAAAATCGGCAAGCTCCAGGTCTTGGAACCCACCCGTGCCAAATGGCTGACTCTGCTATGCCTTCGACTCGCCGTATTATTGTCACGCCGCCGGGACGATCCCGACTCTCTTCCGATCACCGTCGTAGCCAACGGCAAAAGCATTCAACTCACGGCAGACAAGTCCTGGCTACAAGCCCACCCCCTGACCGAATATTCGCTGCAGGCGGAAAAACACGAGTGGAACAAAGCTGGGTTTGAACTGGAGTTAATCGAAATATAAGCGGGTGCCAACGCTAGCGCATTTTTGGCCGAGGTGTTTACAGGATCGGGGCAGCGCAAGCGCCAATAGTTCGAAGCCATGGAAGTCGAGTCTGCATTGGCGCCAAGATCTCGGTCGACTAAAGCATTTTTCGTTCTTAAGAAAAGGCGGGTGTGCCGGGGGATGTCGTCGGCCGCTGTCTGACCGCAGCGCAGCGAAGGGAGTTCGGCCGACGCCCGGGTTGACGAGGCAGACGCGGATACAAGCACGCCGTGCCGGACTGCCCTCACCCACCCCGGACAACGTCACCAGAGCCGGGCGACGTCACTTAAGCGCCCATGACGCGCGCCATAAACACCTGAACTAAAAATGCGCTAGCCGGCACCACGCATGCCGGCTATTCGATCCCGAAATGGCGGCGATAACGGGGATCCATACTATTGATATCCAGCAGCACTGGGAAATCGGCGGTATTGAAATCAGGATCCCAAGCGGGTTCACCGCAAATTTGAGCCCCAAGATTCAAATAGCCTTTGATAAGCGGTGGCACACGAGCGGGCAAGGCACTATCAAGACGCTCGACGGGATACCTGTTCAAAGGCGCAAGGTGGGGCAAATCAGGGTGATTCGCCATCTTCTTACTGGCTAAACGCCATACCTGAGCGGCGGTAACGCCACCATCGCGCAGGCTTACACTTGCGCACCCCAGCACATGGCGCAAACCCAGGTTCTTCACCAAGGTTGCCACGCCCGACCATAGCAGCATGATCACTGAGCCATTTCGGTAATCCGGGTGCGTGCAAGACCGTCCCACCTCGACCAGTTCGTTGTACATTGTGCCCAGTCCGGCAAGATCGAATTCGGATTCCGAATAATAACCGCCCGCCTTCTTTGCATTGGCAGGGGTCAACAGGCGGTATGTACCTACGACGCGGCCACTCCCCGCCTCGGTGACCATAAGATGTTCGCACCAGGGATCGTAGCGGTCGCTATCCAGCCCATCGGTCGCCCCAGGAAATACCGCGTTCATTTCCTCGGTAAAGATATCGTAGCGTAAGCGCTGTATGGCTTCGAGTTCTTCGTTGCTACGCGCTAGCCCCATGACTAAGCCGCCAGGGGGAGAACAGGACCACACAGCACCTTTTGCTGCTTCAGGACGAATACGTGCAAGTTCGAGCATTTAGAATCTCCGTAAACACCCCACGATTATCCGTGTGGAATGTTACAGATTCTTGATGCCCATATTACGTCTAGGTTAAATTCACCGCCACAAGCTGCCGCACCCCTTCTTCGGCCAAGGTAGCGTCTTCTGCCTCTACCATCAGGCGCAATTTAGGTTCAGTACCCGATGCGCGTATTAATACCCGGCCCCGGCCATTCAGTTGCTGCTCCACTTTCTGCTGGGCAGCCTGCAGGCCAGCATGGTTCTGCCATTGCACGCCAGGCGCCAATGGCACATTGACCATCCTCTGGGGATACATTTTTAACTCCGACACTAAGTCGGCAAGGCCCTGCCCACTACGGCTCATGGCGGTAAGCACCTGCAAAGCGGCAATGATCCCGTCGCCCGTGGTGTGGCAATCCAGACATAGCAAATGGCCGGAACTTTCCCCACCGTACAGCCAGCCCCGTTTTTGCATACTTTCCAGCACATAGCGATCGCCGACCTTGGCACGATCGAAACCGACCCCAAGCACCTGCATTTGCTTTTCGAAGCCAAAATTGGTCATCAATGTGCCAACCACACCGTCGACAGTGCGTTGCGTCATGCGGTCGCGCACGATCGCATATAGCAACTCGTCACCGTTGTAGATTCGCCCCGAGCCGTCAACCATCTGCAAGCGATCGGCATCGCCATCCAGCGCTATGCCAATGTCTGCGCCTCGGGCCTTCACCTCGGCCGCCAAATGCTCGGGATGCATCGCGCCTACGCCTTCGTTGATATTGAGCCCGTCAGGCTGGCAACCGATGGCGAACACTTCCGCGCCCAGCTCACGAAAAACATGAGGGGCAATGTTGTACGCAGCGCCGTTAGCGGCATCCACCACAATGGAAATACCCGAGAGGTCAAGCTCGTTGGGGAAAGTGCTTTTGCAGAATTCAATATATCGGCCCGCTGCATCATCTATACGGCGGGCGCGCCCCAAGGCTTCGGAACTGACGCAGCCCAGAGGCTCGTCGATAGCAGCTTCGATCTCGGCCTCGAGCTCATCGGGCAGCTTCATGCCCTGCGCAGAGAAGAATTTGATGCCATTGTCTTGGTAGGGATTATGCGAAGCACTAATCACAATACCCGCCACCAGCCTCAACGCCCGTGTCAGATATGCCACAGCAGGCGTCGGCACGGGCCCGGCCAACAGCACGTCGATTCCGGCCGCCGACAACCCAGCCTCTAGGGCAGATTCCAGCATATAACCCGAAATGCGAGTGTCTTTGCCAATAACCACAGCCGGGCGGCCACGCCCCGGATGCTGGCGGGCGAGGACCCGGCCAGCGGCATAGCCTAGCCGAAGCGCGAACTCAGCATTGATGGTTGGGCCGCCAACTTCGCCGCGCACGCCATCGGTACCAAAATATTTTCGGTCAGTCATATCCATGTTCCATATTCAATTGCTTGCCATACCTTGACGGCATCCACCGTCGCGGCAACATCATGTACCCGTATGATATGCGCGCCGCGGGCTACGCCCGCCAACGCTGCAGCCACACTGCCGCCCTGCCTTTCCGCGGGTAAACGCCCTGTCACGTGGCCTATCATGGATTTACGCGATAAACCAAGGAGCCACGGATAGCCATCATTATCGATCTTATCCAGATTGCGTAGCATCTGGTAGTTTTGCCGAGGTGTTTTTCCGAAACCAAAGCCTGGATCCAGCACAATCCGCCTTTTGTCGATACCGGCGTTTATCATGGCCTGCACGCGGGCGTGCAGGAATTCGCCTACCTCGAGCAAGACATCGTCGTAACGCGGCGCTTGCTGCATAGTTTTAGGGTCGCCCTGCATATGCATGACGCAAAGACCACAACGAGATCCTGCAACGGCCTCTACAGCGCCATCGTGGCGAAATCCGTAAATATCATTGATCATGTCCGCGCCGGCGTCCAATGCCTGCCGCATCACTTCGGGCTTGAACGTATCGATGGACAAAGGAATGCCAGTCTCAACCAGGCCCTCTATGACAGGCAAGATGCGTTTCAACTCATCTGCTGCAGAGACGGGCTCAGCGCCAGGGCGTGTCGATTCGCCGCCGATATCAAGCATCTCGGCGCCCTGAGCGATAAGCTCCCGGGCATGGGCGATGGCAGCATCGGCTTCTACGTGGTGGAGAGTATTGGAGAAAGAGTCTGGGGTGACATTAACGATCCCCATAATTAATGGGCGCTCGAGCCTCAGCTCGAAGCGCCCACAAACCAAGTTTGAGCTCATTGGCGTAATACTTGAAGCCTATACTGGTGTAGCGGCTGCATTGCCACCGGCTGAGGGAACACCTGCGGACGGCGTGCTTCCGGGAGTATCGTTGTGCGACGAAGGAGGTGGCTGCGGCGCACGCGGAGGACGACCTTGCATAATATCTTCAATTTGATCTGCATCGATGGTTTCCCATTCGAGCAGAGCGGCCGTCATGGCTTCCATTTTGTCGCGACTGCCTTCGATGATCTTACGGGCGACCGTATATTGCTCATCGATGATGGCGCGGATTTCCTGGTCCACCTTTTGCATGGTGGCTTCAGAAACATGCGTAGTTTTGGTCACGCTACGGCCCAGGAACACCTCACCCTCGTTTTCCGCATAGACCACCGGACCCAAAGAGTCGGTCATGCCATAGCGAGTCACGATGTCGCGAGCAATGGCTGTGGCACGCTCGAAGTCGTTCGAAGCGCCGGTAGTCATTTGGTTCATGAAGACTTCTTCGGCGATACGCCCACCGAACAGCACTGCAATGGTATTGAGCAAGCGCTCTTTATCCATGCTGTAGCGGTCGCCTTCAGGCAGTTGCATGGTTACGCCCAATGCACGGCCCCGGGGAATGATGGTGACTTTATGCACCGGATCAGTCTTGGGCAGGCTGCGCGCAACCAGCGCGTGGCCCGATTCGTGATAAGCGGTATTGCGACGTTCTTCTTCGGGCATGATGAGCGTACGGCGCTCTGCACCCATGATGATCTTGTCCTTGGCCTTTTCGAAGTCGCTCATTTCGACCGTGCGGCCACTACGGCGCGCGGCGAACAAGGCAGCCTCGTTGACCAGGTTGGCCAGGTCGGCGCCGGAAAAACCGGGCGTACCGCGAGCCAGGATCTGGGCATCGACGTTGGTGGCCAAGGGCACCTTGCGCATATGCACTTTCAGGATTTGTTCGCGGCCACGGATATCGGGCAGCGAAACCACGACTTGGCGGTCAAAGCGGCCCGGGCGCAACAGAGCGGGATCGAGCACATCGGGACGGTTGGTTGCAGCAATGACCAGCACGCCCTGTCCGGTTTCAAAGCCGTCCATTTCAACCAATAATTGGTTAAGCGTTTGCTCGCGTTCGTCGTTGCCACCGCCCAGACCAGCGCCACGCTGACGGCCTACGGCGTCGATTTCATCGATAAAGATGATGCAAGGCGCTTGCTTCTTGGCATTTTCGAACATGTCTCGAACACGAGCTGCACCTACGCCCACAAACATTTCAACGAAATCCGAACCGGAAATGCTGAAAAACGGTACTTTGGCTTCGCCAGCGATGGCCTTGGCCAGCAAGGTTTTACCTGTACCAGGAGAACCCACCATCAGGACGCCACGGGGAATGCGGCCGCCCAAGCGCTGGAACTTGGTAGGGTCGCGCAAGAAGTCGACCAATTCCTGGACATCTTCTTTGGCCTCGTCGCAGCCTGCGACGTCGGCAAAGGTAACGTTGTTGGTATTTTCATCCATCATGCGAGCACGCGACTTGCCGAAGCTGAAGGCCCCGCCCTTGCCGCCGCCCTGCATTTGACGCATGAAAAACACCCACACGCCGATAAGCAGCAGCATGGGGAACCAGGAAATGAACAGGCTGGTGAGGAAAGAAGGTTCTTCCCGAGCCTTGCCCGACACCTGGACGCCGGACTTGACCAATTCTGGCACCATCCAGAGGTCGCCGGGCGAAGTCAGGCTATACGGACGGCCAGCATCGGGGGTTACATATAAGGTATCCCCTTGTATGTCGACCTTGCTGATACGACCTGCCTGCGCGTCGCTCATGAATTGGGTATATGTTACTGATTCGGCCGTGGTCGCGCGCCCGTCAAACTGCTTAAATACAGTAAACAGGACCAGCGCGATCACCATCCAGATCGCAACCTTGGAAAACGAGTTGTTCAAAGCCAACCTCCTACTTGTAACCACGACTTGCCAAACCCCCGCAAATACGGCAGCCAAACAAGTATTTCAATGACTCATTCTACTCGAAAGAAAGAATCCTGTTTGTCAAAAAATACCCAACCTAAGGCTTAAGACGACGCGCCACCAAAAAGGTCTCGGAAGACTTATCGCGCGACGCTTTGGGCTTTCGCTCTACTACCCGTTGAAAACGTTGCTTGAACGATTCCACGATTTGAGAGAACCCGCTGCCATGAAATGCTTTGACAATAAGCGCGCCATCGGACTTTAGGTGATGGCAAGCGAAATCGAGCGCTAGATCACATACATGCTGAATTCTAGCTGAATCGGCTGAACCTACTCCAGATAAATTGGGGGCCATGTCTGAAATCACAAGGTCTACTTGCTGGCCATTGAGCAATTTTTTCAATTGTTCTAGTATGGAGTCTTCGCGAAAGTCGCCGAGTATGAATTCGACATCCGCAATAGGATCCATCGGCAACATGTCCAGCGCAATAATCCGCCCGTCTATCACGCCACCCGCACCAACCAGGCGCTCGCGTGCAATTTGCGACCAACTGCCAGGCGCCGAGCCCAGGTCGACCACAATATCGCCACGATGCAACAGTTTTTCTGCATCGAGAATTTCCGACAATTTAAAGGCCGCACGGGCCCGATACCCCTTTTGTTGCGCCATTTTGACGTAGGGATCATTTATATGCTGCTGAATCCACTCTTTTGAGAATTTTTTTTTGGCCATTCCCGTACAATCTCATTATGCCAAAACTCGACATTACTTCCCAAGAGCGTAGCGCACTTCGCGCCGCCGCCCACCCTTTGCGTCCGGTCGTACTGATTGGAGACCGGGGCTTATCCGAATCGGTGCTAAAAGAAATCGATCTTAATCTGAACTCGCACCAGCTTATCAAGGTACGTGTTGCAGACGACGATCGTGAAGCGCGCATCGCCATGCTCGAAACCATCTGCGACACGCTATCGTGCGCCCTGGTTCATCACCTGGGCAAAACCCTGATCATTTATCGTCCCGATACCGCCGCGGAACGCGCCGTCATCGAGGCAGAAAACGCCACGCGCGCCCTGCGCAAGCCGTCGGAACCGCACACACCCAAAAAGCTGGCGGCCCAAGGCGTTACCCGCACCCGGCGCACTGAAAAAGCCAAGCGTGCGGCCCTTAAAACCGAAAGGCTGGAAGCTGCGGCGCCGAAAGCTCGCCGTGCTGCGGTATCTCCGGCACGACCGGCCCACGCCATACCGCGCCGCGCAGGCAGTGCGATGTCGCTACGGGCTGGACGCCGCGCGCCAAACACCGGCAAGCGCTGATACCAACTGCGCAAATTATAAAGCCCAATGCACACCGTGCATGGGCTTTTCTTTTTGAACTGCGCATTGTACGCCAGCAGCCAATGCCGCCGGCGACTTGAATTACAAATAACTGACGTTCAGCACTTCGAATTCACGGATTCCGGCAGGCGCCTTCACCGACACGACATCGCCTTCGCCTTTACCGATAAGCGCACGCGCCACCGGGCTGGAAACCGAAATCATGTTGGAGCGGATATCGGCTTCGACATCCCCAACTATTTGGTAGGTAACCCGCTCGCCGGATTCTAGATCTTCGATTTCGACGGTAGCGCCAAACACGGCTTTGCCTTCGACATCAAGCGCAGCAGGGTCAATAATTTGTGCGTTGGACAAGGTGCCTTCCAGCTCCTGGATACGGCCTTCGACGAATGCCTGGCGTTCCCGCGCAGCGTCGTACTCGGCGTTTTCGGAAAGGTCGCCTTGAGCCCGGGCTTCGGCGATGGAGCCGATAACCTCGGGACGTTCTATGGTTTTCAAGCGATGTAGCTCTGCTTGCAGGCGCTCAGCGCCACGTGCTGTCAACGGTATCGCAGACATAATATTCCTGAATAAAAAGTAAAAAGACGCTCCTCACGAAGGAGCGCCTAACAATGAGTTGGCCTGATAGTGCCGAATTATTTCTTTGATATGAACTAAAGGAAGCGTTGGCTTAAAGCTGTAAACAACGATTGGGTCTAGCTCAAAATAAAACCCCGGCCTGGGTCCAAACCGGGGTATGTATGTATTGTCGGCAAACTTGGGGGAAATTGCAAGCCCCCCGAAAGGATTACAGCACCCCGGGTTGGCGCGCCTTGGATCCCAAACGCAATAGTGCGTAAAGGATAATCGCACCGAATGTTGCCGTACCGATGCCGTCCAGCCTGAATGAACCGAATTGCAGTGAAAAATTACCGGCACCCAAGATTAGCGTAACAGCAGCTACGATCAAATTGCGGTTATCGCTGAAGTCGACTTGGTTCACTACCCAGATACGGGCACCCGCTACCGCAATCAGGCCGAACACCACAATAGACATGCCGCCCAGCACCGGACCGGGTATGGTCTGGATCAAGGCGCCGAACTTGGGTGAAAAGCCGAGCAAGATGGCGATTACCGCAGCCACCACAAATACCAAGGTGGAATAGATGCGGGTTACCGTCATGACGCCGATGTTCTCGGCGTAAGTCGTAACGCCCGTCCCCCCTACCGCTCCCGACAGCATGGTTGCGACGCCGTCGCCCACAAAAGCCCGACCCAGATAGACATCCAGATTCTTGCCTGTCATGGCGCTGACGGCCTTGATGTGACCCAGGTTCTCGGCCACCAATATGATAGCAACCGGCACAATGACGCTAATGGCATGCAGTTGAAATACCGGTGCGGCAAATTGCGGCAGGCCCAGCCAGGCAGCGGTCGCCACGCCGCTGAAATCAATGGCTTTGCCAAAACCCAGCACATTGGCAAAAAAGGCATAAATCAAGCATGCCAGCAACAAGCCCACCAAGATCAACAAGCGCTGCACAGTACCCCGCGTATAGACGGCAATACCGCCCACGCACAATACTGTCATCAACGCCATCAAGGCCTCGAAAGTAGAACCGCCCATCGCCCCTTTTGCCGCGATTGGAGCGAGATTCAAGCCGATTACCGCCACGATAGCGCCCGTGACGACCGGTGGCATCCAGCGATTAATCCACTCAGCCGCCCCGCCGGATCTGGCATTCATCCACCAGACCAGAAGACCGATAAGTGTATAAACCAGGCCGCAAGCAATGATGGCCCCCAAGGCAACGCCAATATTGGCATTGGCGCCCGCTCCCGCATATCCGGTAACGGCAATGACCCCGCCGATAAAGGCAAAGCTTGAGCCCAGATAACTGGGCACGCGCCCGCCCACGAAAAGAAAAAACACCAATGTGCCTACGCCCGACATCAGGATGGCCACATTGGCGTCGAATCCCATTAGCAGCGGAGCAAGAATGGTCGACCCGAACATCGCCACGACGTGCTGCGCCCCCATGGCAATATTCTGCGGCCAGGACAGGCATTCGTCAGGCTGCACGACAACGCCTTGAGCGCCGCCTTGTACCTTGCGCCAGCGAGGAAAATAAGAGTTCGACATGAAATGGGGGCCTTTTTAGGAATTAGCTGTTTTATGGTGGCAAGAGTGTACGATTATCGCGAGCCTGGCGGCAAGAACTGGCGACGCATGACACATACTTATAGTTAGCGTTTACCCCAAGTGAAAGAAGGTACGCACCTAAGGCTTATCGAGTGCATTAAAAAATGTGATTGGACGCAAACTTGACCTTTGCCTATGTTGCGAACATCCACCATCATCAGGGAGACAAAAATGGATAAGAAACTAAAGCCTTTGCTGGCCGCCATACTGCTGGCAGCAGGCGCACCAGCGCTTGCCGGAACGGTAACCGTAATTACCTCTTTCCCCAAAGAGCTGACGCAAGCCTACAAGTCGGCATTCGAAAAAGCCAACCCCGACATCAAACTTGAAATTCTTAACAAGAACACCGTGTCGGGCATCGCTTACGTGAAAGAAACCGATGCCGGAAAGCGCCCCGAAGTATTCTGGGCCAGCGCGCCGGACGCCTTCGAGGTGTTGGCGCAAGCCAATCTCCTGGAAAAAGCCGGCGACATCGTTAACCCCGACGTCCCGGACAAAATAGGCAGCTTCCCCATTAACGACCCTAGCGGCATGTTCATGGGGCAGGCCTTGGCAGGCTATGGCATTATGTACAACACCCGGTTGATCAAGGCCAAGAAGCTGGATGCGCCGACAACCTGGACAGACCTGCTCAAGCCCGAATGGTTTGGCAACGTTGGCACCACGTCGCCATCGCGTTCGGGAACCATGCACCTGACTGTAGAAACCATCCTGCAAGGTGAAGGCTGGGATAAGGGCTGGAACACACTGATCCGCATGTCGGGGAATAGCGCAGCCATTACCGACCGTTCCTTTGGCGTGCCCGACGGCGTGAACAACGGCCAGTTCGGCGCGGGCCCCGTCATCGACTTCTTTGGCTTGTCCAGCAAATACTCCAAATTCCCGGTTGAATTTGTGTACCCCGAAGAAACCGCTATCGTACCGGCCAACATCGCCCTGATTGCCGGCGCAAAAAATACGGCTGAAGGCAAGAAATTCATCGCCTACACGCTTAGCAAAGAAGGCCAGGAACTATTGCTCAAGCCTGAAATTTCACGACTGCCCGTCCTGCCCTACAAGAATCTCAGCAATATTCCTGAAGGCTATCCCGATCCGGGCGAAATCGCCAAACGCAGCAAAGTGCAATTCGACGTAGACCTGTCGCAAAGCCGCTATTACATCGTTCAGTCGCTGTTCGACCAAACCATCACCTTCCGTCACGCCGATTTGCAGCAGGCTACCAAGGCCATCTATGACGCTGAAGCCAAGCTGGGCGCCAATCCCAGCGACAAGGCCAGCAGCCTGCTAGCCGAAGCAAAGAAGCTGGCCTGGTCGCCATTGCTGGACGTGAAACAAACACAATCGCCCGAGTTGCTTGCCGTTTTCAAAGGCAACAAGAAAGACGCCGATATCAGTCAAAAACTGTCCAAGATCCAGGGCGACTGGAACAGCAAGGCCAAGGCCAATTATGAAAAGGCCCAGGCGCTCGCAAAAGAAGCCGCTGCTCAGTAGTCTATCTACGCCCAGGGTCGCTCATCGAGCGCCCTGGGCATTATTGTGTTTCCTGTAGCGACGACTGCACCCGGCATATTCCGAGGCCTTCATGACCACTTTTTCCCGATCGCGATTCCCATCCGGTTTCGTGCTTGTAGCATTGCTTGTGCTGGCTTTTCTAGCCGCCTTTTTAATCATTCCGGTTGGAAGCGTTTTCTATAGCGCTTTCGTGAACTCGGACGGCAGCTTCACCCTGGGCCACTTTGGCGCTTTTTTCCATCAGACGCTACTGAAGGAATCTTTTGTCAACAGTCTGTATGTCGCAGTGGCCGCAACCTTTTTTGCGTCCATCATTGCCATTCCACTCGCTTACTTGACTATACGCTTTCGTTTCCGGGGCGCATTGATCATCCAGACGCTGGGCGTCTTGCCGCTGATCATGCCGCCCTTCGTCGGCGCGGTCGCCATGCAATTGCTGTTCGGACGCGCCGGCAGCATGAACCTGCTGCTGGATGATTGGTTCGGAATTACATTGCCGGTCATGGAAGGCTTGAACGGCATTATCTTTGTCGAGTCCATCCATTACTTTCCGTTCATCCTGATGAACCTGACTGTTGCGCTTCGCAATATTGACGGCGCCATGGAAGAAGCGGCAATGAACCTGGGCGCGAAAGGCTGGCGGCTGTTCCGCCGCGTTATCTTTCCATTGGCGCTGCCTGGTTATATCGCCGGCGCGTCACTCGTTTTCGTCAAGGTATTCGATGACCTGGGCACCCCGCTGGTGCTGGGCATTACCAATATGCTGGCGCCCCAGGCCTACTTGCGCATCACGCAGGTGGGCATAGACGACCCCTTGGGCTACGTCATTAGCGTCATCATGATTGCGTTCTCTATTCTGGCGCTGTGGCTGTCGGCGAAAGCCCTGAAAGGAAAAGACTATTCCACCTTGCAAAAAGGCGGTAATTCGCTGCAGCAACGAACGCTTAACAAGACCCAGACGGTACTGGCCTATGGCTGGATAGCCCTGGTCTTGTTGCTGGTTCTGTCGCCGCATCTGGGCGTATTGTTATTGTCGCTGGCAACCGTATGGAGTTATGCGCCATTGCCCGATGGCTATACCTTGGCGCACTATGCCGCCGTATTTCAAGAATCGCAGGGCATGATAAGCAACACCTTGCTTTACTGCGGGCTGGCGGCTGGCATAGACGTAATCCTGGGTACCGCCATCGCTTACCTGATGCTGCGCACCAAGCTGCCAGGCCGCCAGTGGCTGGACTGGATATCATCAGCCGCGCTAGCCGTACCTGGCATCGTTCTGGCCATCGGCTTTATGCGCACATTTCGCAATGTCGAAATTCCCGGCACCGACATCGGGCTAACCTCGACTTGGGTGCTCATCATGATCGCCTATTCAGTACGCCGCCTGCCTTATGCGCTACGTTCCTGCATTGCTGCGCTCCAGCAAATCAACTTGTCGCTGGAAGAGGCAGCGGCATCCGTGGGCGCCAACCGGCTAAGCACCATACGCCGCGTCGTGATCCCCTTGATGGCAGGCGGAATGCTGGCCGGTTTCGTGACCAGTTTCGTTACCGCGGCAGTCGAACTCTCGGCTACCATCATGCTGGTTACCCGAGACAGCGACGCGCCCATGAGCTATGGCATTTATCTATACATGCAAAGCGCCTCTGGCCGCGGCCCTGGCGCAGCATTGGGCGTGCTGGCTGTCGTCGCCGTTGCTGTTGGCACCTATGTCTCTCATATTATTGTCGAGCGCGCTTCGGCCCGCCAACGTCCCTCGCGGGCTAGCCAGGAAACAACATGAAAAAAGTCAGTGTCGAATGTCGCAATATCAGACTGTCTTACGGGAAGACCGAAGTCCTGAAAGACATTAATCTTCTTATCGAGCCCGGCGAGTTCTTCGCCTTGCTAGGGCCTTCCGGGTCGGGAAAATCAACGTTGCTGCGCCTGGTTGCTGGCTTCAATCAACAAAACTCGGGCCAGTTATTTGTCGACGGCAAGGATATCAGCGGCGTGCCGCCGCATAAGCGCAACATCGGCATGGTGTTCCAAAGCTATGCGCTCTGGCCGCACATGACTGTCTGGGACAACGTGGCCTTCGGACTGGTCGAACGCAAGCTGCGCAGCGCCGAGATCAAGACCAGAGTAGGCGCTGCGCTGGACTTGGTAGGCTTGTCGCAATATGCCAAGCGACGCCCCAATGAACTGTCTGGCGGGCAGCAGCAGCGCGTCGCACTGGCCCGAACTATCGTCATCGAGCCGCAAGTGCTGTTGCTGGACGAACCCCTTTCCAATCTTGACAAGAACTTGCGGGTGCAAATGCGCCAGGAACTGCTTTCCCTGCAGCGCCGCCTTGGCATTACCACGATCTTTGTTACGCACGATCAGGAAGAAGCCATGACCACGGCCGACCGCATGGCCGTGATGGATATGGGAGTCGTGCAACAGGTAGGCAGCCCATCCAACCTGTTCGACTTTCCGTGCAACCGCTTCGTCGCCAACTTTGTCGGAACCATGAATATGCTGGAAGGCGATGTCAAAACTCGCACCAGCCAAAGCATTACCCTCAGCGTGGATGGCGTCGGCGACCTGACTCTGCCAACGTTGGCGGATGTGCCCGACAGCCCAAGGATCGCGGCCAGTTTCCGCCCCCACAGTGTCCAGATGGAAAGCGCTGGCGGCCGCGGTGACAGCCGCTTTATCTGGCTGCCCGGCATCATCGAACGCAGTGAGTTCCTTGGCGAATTCACGCGCTACGAAGTACGTGTCGGCGAACAACGGGTGACGGCAGATCAAGCACATCATGCAGGCCTGGGTCTATATAGTCCCGGCGCGCCGGTTTCCATAGGCCTGGAACCAGCCCAGATTCGGCTACTCATCGCCTGACAAGCAAGCGGATCAATGGAGATTTATCAAATACGGGCGTTTGTGACCGTTGCGCGAATGGGAAACCTGACCCGCGCGGCCGAAGCGTTGAGCCTGACGCAACCCGCCGTCACCGCTCAGATCAAGGCGCTCGAGCAAAGCCTGGGGGTGGCCCTGTTCGAGCGCAGCGCAGGAAAGTTTGCGCTGGCAAAAGCAGGCGAAACCCTGCTGCCCACAGCAGAAGCCGTACTGGCGCTAGGCACCCAACTCAAGTTCGAGGCGGTAAAGCTGCAGGGTGAATTGCACGGCACGGTGGAACTGGGCATACCCAGCGAGCAGGTGGACTTCCTGCGCTTGGGTGAACTCGCCAGTAGCGTCACCAGGAGCCTGCCGCTTATCGAGCTTCAAACCCGCGTACTCCCGACCACCCAACTGGTAGAATACGTAAGTACAGGTCGCTTGTCTGCAGCGCTGACCATCGCCGCCTACCAGCCTCGCGACGTGCAATGGATGCCTTTGCGCAAAATCACCTACCGCATCGTGCTGCCCAACGCCATGGCCGAACAACTGAAGCTGGGCGGCTGGCCCGAGCTGGCCGCACTGCCCTGGCTCGATGGCCCGCACGGCAGTCATATACACCTATTGCTGCGCGAGCTATTCGAGCGGCACGGCCTGGCGCCGAGAGTGGTCATGAACAGCGCCGACCAGGCCAATATGGATGCGCTGGTTCGGGCCGGCGCGGGTTGTGCGCTGTTGCGCGAAGAGCTTGCCCTGGCAGGCGCCAAGCGCCATGACTTCGTGATTTGGGGCCGCGCCAGCATAGAAGCTAGCCTGGGGTTTATAACGTCTATCGAAAATGCCGGACAACCCATACTCGTAGCACTGATCTCGATGCTGCAAGAGATCTGGAACATAGACAATTTAATGGAAAAAATCGTTGCATGAGCATGACTCACTTCTGGCTTATCCGCCACGGGGAAACCCAATGGAACGCCAATAAACGCCTTCAGGGATGGCTGGATATCCCCCTGAGCCCCATTGGAACCAAACAAGCCGAACAGTTGGGAGACTACCTGCGCTCGCCCTCTTTCGAAACCCCCGTGGACGTCGTGGTCAGCAGCGACCTGAGCCGGGCTTTTGAAACCGCCCGCATCGCCGCGAGCCATTTTGGCCATCCTATTGAAGCCAATCAAGGATTGCGTGAACGCAGCTACGGAATCTACCAAGGGCAAGACTGGAGCACGCTTAATAACATGCTGGCCGATAGCCAAGGCGTGAACTTTCGCGATCCGCAACAAGATATCGAAGGCGGAGAAGCCCTGCACAGTTTCCATAGCCGTATCGTTGCGGCTTTCGAAGACCTGGCCCAACGCTATCGCGGCCGGAATGTCCTGGCGTTTTCACATGGCGGCGTGATTGACATCGCCTGGCGCAAGGCCAGCGAACTGTCGTTGGACGTTAAACGGAACGACCCCATACTCAACACCAGCATCAATCAGTTTTCGATCGATGCGAACAATGTCTGGAAGATGACCGATTGGGGCCAGGTCGAGCACCTGGAAACATCTGCACTGGACGACATTATCTAACCATGGCGAAGAAAGCCAAACAAGGCGGGCTGGCCTGCCCTTGTGGCGGCTCGGTGCCAGGCGCCAGTTATGCGGCGTGCTGCCAGCCTTATATCGATGGCATTGCTGTAGCCCCCACAGCAGAACACCTGATGCGTTCGCGCTACACCGCTTACGCTATGGGTAATGCTGCGTATGTGCTGTCTACATGGCATGCCAGCACAAGGCCGCCCGAGTTGGTGCTGGAGGCCGCTGATACACCTCATGCAGTGCGTTGGCTGGGTTTGGCGGTGCATAGCCATACGCAATTAACTGATGTTCAGGCGCAGGTACTGTTTACGGCACGGTATCGGGAAGGCGGACGGGCGCATAGGTTGCGGGAGCATAGCCGGTTTGTACGGGAAAGCGGGCGGTGGTTTTATGTGGACGGCGATGTGGATTTTGAAGGGTCGTCGTAGGTGT
>NZ_JBEBUX010000062.1:0-22334 GCF_040393045.1 Pollutimonas bauzanensis
GTTCGGCGCCGCAGGGCGCCGAACCGTCAACGAGGAGCAAAACATCCCCTCCCAGAACCTGACCCGCGTATCAAGAAAGAAACACCGACGCTAAGGACGTTGACCCGCGTATCAAGAAAGAAACACAGATGCTAGGAACAACCCGCCCCGCATATCAATAAGAAATCCAGCCAAAACCACCCCCACATCGGCGGGCGATACAATAAGCCCTTCTCTTTGTTCTACATGGGCCTTCGCCCTGTTTACCGTCAGGTGACCTTGTGTCCTATCCGTCATTGCCTTATCCGATTTCCTCCTACACGCATGGTGCCGAATTCGCGCGCCTGCTTGCCGAACGTATCCTGATCCTTGATGGCGCCATGGGCACCATGATCCAGCAATACAAACTAAGCGAGATGGATTTTCGTGGTACCCGCTTTGCCGAACATTACAAAGACGTCAAAGGCAACAACGAATTGCTGTCGCTGGTGCGCCCCGACATCATTTCTGAAATCCATCGGCAGTACCTCGAAGCTGGCGCCGATGTTATTGAAACGAATACCTTTGGTGCGACCTCTATCGCACAAGGCGACTACGGCTTGCCAGAACTGGCTTATGAACTGAACGTAGAGTCTGCCAAGCTCGCGCGCGCAGCCTGTGTGGCTGCAAGCACGCCGGAACGCCCGCGCTTTGTGGCAGGCGCCTTGGGGCCGCAACCCAAGACGGCCTCCATTTCGCCTGACGTGAACGACCCCGCGGCACGCAACGTCACTTTCGAACAGCTACGCGTGGCCTACACCGAGCAGCTCAATGGTTTGCTGGATGGCGGTATCGATATCGTCCTGATCGAAACCGTGTTCGACACGCTTAACGCCAAGGCGGCGATTTTTGCGGTCGAGACGGTGTTCGAGGAGCGCGGCGTGCGGTTGCCGGTTATGGTTTCAGGTACGGTTACCGATGCCTCCGGCCGGATATTGTCGGGCCAGACGGTAGAAGCGTTCTGGAACTCGGTGCGCCATGCGCGGCCGATTACGATAGGCCTGAACTGCGCGCTAGGCGCTGCACTGATGCGGCCTTATGTGGCCGAACTGTCCAAGATTTGTGACACCTATATATGCGTGTATCCCAACGCCGGCTTGCCTAATCCCATGGCCGAGACGGGGTTCGACGAAACGCCCGCCGATACCTCTTCATTGCTGGAAGAGTTTGCCCATGCAGGGCTGGTCAATATGGCCGGTGGCTGTTGCGGTACTACGCCCGAGCACATCAAGGCCATTGCCGATAAAGTGGCAAAGCTGCCTGTGCGGGAAGTGCCGCAGGTGCCGGTCAAGACGCGCCTGTCTGGCCTGGAAGCATTGAATATTGATGGCGATTCGCTGTTTGTGAACGTGGGCGAACGCACCAACGTTACCGGCAGCAAGATGTTCTTGCGTCTGATTCGCGAAGAAAAATATGACGAAGCATTGGCGGTCGCCCGCCAGCAGGTCGAGAACGGCGCGCAAATCATCGACATCAATATGGATGAAGGCATGCTGGACTCGGCCCAGTGCATGCATCGTTTTCTGAACATGGTGGCGTCCGAGCCCGACATTGCGCGTGTGCCCATCATGATCGATAGTTCCAAATGGGATGTGATCGAAACCGGCCTGCGCTGCGTGCAAGGCAAGGCGGTGGTCAATTCCATTTCCATGAAAGAAGGCGAGGGGCCGTTTCTTGAGCACGCCCGCCTGTGCCGCAAATACGGCGCGGCGGCGGTGGTCATGGCGTTCGATGAAGAAGGCCAGGCGGACAACCTCGAAAAGCGCAAGAAAATTTGCGCCAGGGCTTACCATTTGCTGGTCAATGAAGTGGGCTTTCCGCCAGAAGATATTATCTTCGATCCTAACGTTTTCGCGATTGCTACCGGCATTGATGAGCACAATCACTACGCCGTCGACTTTATCGAAGCCACGCGGTGGATCACCGAGAATCTGCCGCATGCGCGGGTGTCGGGCGGCATTTCCAACGTCAGCTTTTCGTTCCGCGGCAACGAACTCATGCGCGAAGCCATTCACGCTGTTTTCCTGTATTACGCGATCCAGGAAGGCCTGACCATGGGCATCGTAAACGCCGGGCAGTTGGGGGTTTACAGCGATCTGGATGCAAAGCTGCGCGACATGGTGGAAGATGTGGTGCTGGACAGGCCGGTGCCATTAGGCAAAACCGATCCCGCTGACGAGAACTCGCCTACCGAGCGCCTGGTTGAGCTGGCTGAAACCGTCAAGGGATCAGGCGCCAAGAAAGAAGAGGACTTGACCTGGCGCGAGCAGCCGGTAGAAGGCCGACTGTCACATGCATTGGTGCTGGGTATCACGTCCTTCATTGTTGAAGACACTGAAGAAGTACGAAAGAAAATCGCCGATGCGGGCGGGCGCCCGATTCAGGTGATCGAGGGGCCGTTGATGGACGGCATGAATGTCGTGGGCGACTTGTTCGGCGCGGGCAAAATGTTCTTGCCGCAAGTGGTCAAGTCGGCACGGGTCATGAAGCTGGCCGTCGCTCACCTTATTCCTTTTATCGAAGAAGAAAAACGCCAGATTGAAGCAGCCGGCGGCGACGTGCGCGCCAAGGGCAAGATCGTGATTGCGACGGTCAAGGGCGATGTGCACGATATCGGCAAGAATATTGTGACAGTGGTTTTGCAGTGCAATAACTTTGAAGTCGTGAATATGGGCGTCATGGTCCCTTGTTCGCAGATCCTTGCCAAAGCCAAGGAAGAGAACGCTGACATGGTGGGGCTTTCGGGCCTGATTACCCCCAGCCTTGAAGAGATGGCTTACGTTGCCTCGGAAATGCAGCGCGACGAGTACTTCCGCAGTCGCAAGCTGCCATTGCTGGTGGGCGGGGCGACCACCAGCCGCGTGCATACCGCCGTGAAGATTGCGCCTAACTACGAGGGGCCGGTAATTTATGTGCCCGATGCCAGCCGTTCCGTGGGAGTCGCTACGCACTTGATGTCCGATGGCGCCGAAACCTGGCTGGCTGACCTGGCGCAAGAGTACGAATTGGTGCGTACACGTCATGCGAACCGTAAAGCGACACCTATGGTCAGCCTGGAAGTCGCCCGTGCCGGCCGTCCGGTCATAGATTGGGCCAATTACACGCCGCCGCGTCCCAAGTTCATTGGCCGTCGCACCTTCAAGAACTACGATCTTACCGAGATATTGAAGTACCTGGACTGGACTCCTTTCTTCCAGACCTGGAGCCTGTTTGGCCAGTATCCCGCCATTCTCGATGACAAGGTCGTAGGCGAGCAGGCCCGCAAGCTGTTGGAAGAGGGCCAGGCCATGATGAAAAAGGTAATAGACGGGCGCTGGCTGACCGCCAATGGCGTGATTGCCTTTTATCCCGCCAACACCGTCAATGATGAGGACATCGAGGTTTACCGCGATGAATCCCGTTCGGAAGTCTTGTTTACCTGGCGTAACCTGCGCCAGCAGCAAGAAAAGCGCGAAGGGATCGATTACAAATGCCTGGCCGACTATATTGCGCCTAAATCCAGCGGCATCACTGATTACATCGGGATGTTTGCCGTTACCGGCGGTCTGGGCATAGAAAAGCACGATAAGCGCTTCCTGGATGACAACGACGATTATTCCAGCATCATGCTCAAAGCGATTGCCGACCGCTTGGCCGAAGGCTTCGCGGAAACCCTGCACGCTCGCGTGCGCCGTGATCTGTGGGGCTATGTGCCCGATGAAAGCCTGCCCAACGAAGAGATCATTGCCGAGAAGTACCAAGGCATACGTCCGGCGCCCGGGTATCCCGCATGCCCCGAGCACGTGGTGAAAAAGGAAATGTTCAGGGTCATGGACTGCGATGATATCGATATGCAGATTACCGATAGCTATGCGATGTTTCCCGCTTCCAGCGTGTCGGGGTTTTATTTAAGCCATCCAATGTCGCAGTACTTTAACGTCGGCAACATCAGCGACGATCAGGTCAAGGACTATATACAGCGTAGCGGGCGTGATGAAGATGATGTGCGTAGAAGTCTGGCCAGTGTTTTAAGGTAGGGGTAAAGGGCGACGGGGAGCATATGAACGAGAAGGCACCAAGAACACCTGCCGTCGCTTCGCCTTCATCAGCGGATCAGGCCAATTCTGCGCGGCGCAAAGTGCTGGGGGATTTCTTGCGTAGCGCCAGAGCCCGCGTGCAACCTGCAACGGTTGGCTTGCCCGTTGGGGTCAGGCGCCGTACCCCGGGTTTACGGCGCGAAGAGGTTGCTCAGTTGTGCGGCATCAGCGTGACTTGGTACACCTGGATAGAACAGGGGCGCGATGTGTCCGTGTCGCCCAGCGTATGGGCCAGGCTGGCTTCAGTACTGGGGCTGGCGCGGGCCGAACGTCATTACTTGTTCGAACTGGCCGAGTGTACCGATCCCGAACATGATCGTGGCCATGCGCATCCTTTGCCGATGGGGCTGGCCGACTGCGTGCATAGCATTATCGCGCCGGCTTATATTCTGGACCGCTGCTGGAACGTACTCGCACGCAACAAGGCTTTGCTGCATTTATTCAACGGTTGGCCCGACCGCGACCCGCATCCCAATTTGTTGCGGTATATCTTCAGCGATCCGGCCGCGCGCGACTTGGTGGTCGACTGGGACCAGCGCGCCAGCCGCGTCGTAGCTGAATTTCGCGCCGATGCGGCCGCCCATGTCGATGAGCCGGCGGTGCGAGCTGTACTGGATGAGTTGTTGCAATCCAGTCCTGTGTTCGCGCATTGGTGGACACGCCATACTGTTGTTGATCGTGAAGGCGGCTTGCGCGAGTTCCAGCATCCCGACGCCGGCATCTTGCGTTACCAGCAGATTACATTCCGCCTGGCAACGCAACTGGACTGCAAGCTGGTCATGCTACTTGAGAACCACGACATTGCCGGGTCTTGATCGCGCGACAAGCGCCGTATTGCGAACGCCACGCGGCTAGAATACCTTTTTCAAAGTTACCGGAGACAGCGTGAATATTGAAGAACGCTTGATAGAAATCGAAATCAAGGTGACGAGTCAGGACGACCTGACGCAAGAGCTCAGCCACTTGGTGTATCAGCAGCAAAAACAGATTGATGAGTTGCGTGCATTATGCACAGCCTTGGTGAAGCGGTTGGGCGAAACAGGCAGCGACAGCGCCGAGCCTGACGCTTATACACACGAAAAGCCGCCGCATTATTGATTTAAGTGTCGTAGCCCCATTTGTGATGGGGCTACACGATGAAAGCGCGGTTTATTTCTTGGGTAAGTGGAACAGTTCAGGATCGGGCCCGCTGCGGCCATCAGGCTTGTCCAGCCCGGCAATGGCTGCCATGTCCTGGTCTTCCAGCGTAAAGTCGAAAACGTTCAGGTTTTCTTTTTGTCTCTCGGGATTCACGGACTTGGGTATGACCATGTGCCCTAATTGCGTATGCCAGCGAATAATGACTTGCGCTACCGAGCGCTGGTATTTATGGGCGATGGCACTCAGGGTGGGTTCGTTCAACAGGCTGCCGCGCCCCAGGGGGCTCCATGCCTCTGTGATAATCTCGTGCTCGGCATGAAACTCACGCAATTCGGCCTGCTGGAAGTGAGGGTGCAGTTCAATTTGGTTGACCACCGGCAACACGCCGGTTTCGTCCAATAACTTTTCCAGGTGATTAACATTGAAGTTGCAAACACCTATGGATTTGGCACGCCCCTCATCGCGCAGTTGGATAATGCTCTCCCATGCCTCGACAAAACGGTCAACCTTGGGGACGGGCCAGTGGATCAGGTATAAATCGACATAGTCCAGGCCTAGCTTGTCCAGGCTTTGCTCAAAAGCGATCTTGGTAATGTCGTGACCATGCTGGTCGTTCCAGAGCTTGGTGGCAATGAAAAGGTCTTCGCGCTTAATATTAGAGGCGGCGATCCCGCGGCCGACACCGGCTTCATTGCCATAAATGGCAGCTGTGTCGATAGATCGGTAACCGAGATCGATAGCGCTTTGTACAACAGAAGAGGCTATATCATCTTCGACTTGCCAGACGCCCAAGCCTAGTTGCGGGGCGCTGCGGCCATCATGGAATGATACGGTGTTCTGAGTATTTGGCATATTTGCTCTCCATAGTGCAGTGTCCGGCGGGCGATTTGTTCTTTGGTGTGTTTCGGTCGATTATACGGACCTTACTTTGCGGGAAAGCTTCATTTGGTGTCTTCCCGTACGATCTTCCAGATTTCAGGAGTTTTAGATGAGTGTACATAGTCAGGTAAAACGTGTCAGCGTGCCGCAGCTTATGGCATGCAAAGGCCAGCGGAAAATCGCGGCTTTGACCTCTTATAGTGCGCCTTTTGCCAGGCTGCTCGACGAAGTGCTGGATATGATACTGGTGGGCGACTCTACCGCCATGGTGGGTTACGGCCTGCCCAATACCCTGTCGATCACGCCCGAGCAAATGGCTGCTCATGCGGCCGCGGTAGTGCGCTCCACCAGTCATGCTTGCGTCATCGTCGATATGCCTTTTGGCAGCTATCAGCAGTCGCCTCAGCAGGCTTTCGAGAACGCGGCAAGCATGTTGGCCGCCAGCGGCGCCGATGGCGTCAAACTGGAGGGGGGCGCGGTTCTGGCCGATACGACGCGTTTCCTGGTGGAACGGGGTATTCCCGTATTGGCCCACGTTGGACTTATGCCGCAATATGTCAATACGATGGGTGGATTCAAAGCCCAAGGGATGACTGAGGAGTCCGCAGAACTGATACTGAAGGATGCCGTGGCGCACGAGCAGGCTGGCGCGTTTGGCGTCGTACTGGAAGGGGTTGCCGAAGCCTTGGGCCGGCGCATCACTGAAACGCTTGCCATTCCCACTATAGGGATAGGTGCGTCTCCTGCTTGCGATGGTCAGATCCTGGTGACCGAAGACATCCTTGGCTTGAGTGGTTCGCGGATACCTAAGTTTGCCAAGCAGTACTGCGACGTCGGCGCCGTAATCCGCACAGCCGTCGAGCAATATGCGAATGATGTGCGTACTGGGGCGTTTCCGGCTATGGAGCATTGTTTTGGGGTTAAGAAAGCCGGAAATTGATCCGTGGTGCGGGATGATAGGTTTGCTATCAAAGAATAAATAAAGTTTCGAAATGTACAATGTACATATTGTGCGGTTTGCACGTAATTTGCGGTAGCGCTAAACATCATGGAAATTCGCCAGCTCGAGGCATTTGCTGCTGTGTACTCCGCGGGTAGCGTGACCGCGGCAGCACGCTTGCTTGACCGTTCACAACCCGTCGTCAGTCGCCAGATCCAGGATCTCGAACACGAGCTGGGCTTTACTTTGTTTACCCGGACCAGGCCGCAGGTAACGCTTACCGATCAAGGCCGGCAATTTTATGAAGAAGTCCGCAATGTGCTCGCCGGCCTGCAGCAACTGGACACGCGCACCCATGAAATCGCTCGCGGCGAGCCTCGTCCGCTGAGGCTGGCGGCGACTTTCACGCTTAGTTCCACGCTTGTGCCTGCGGTTATGGGGCGGCTGGAACAAACCGCTCGGGTTTTCGAACACAAAATGAATATCGACACGCTGGCGTCCGAACAGGTCGTGGATGCGGTGGCCGACGGCTTGGCCGATATCGGTATGACCAGTCTTCCGCAGGATCTGGGGCGCTGCAAGCTCGAGTGGTCAGGGCAGGCGCCTTGCGTCATGGCCTTGCCCAGCGACCACCCTCTGGCCGACAGCGAGGTTATCCGTCTGGCCGACCTTGGCAACAATACGGTCATAACCATGTCGAATAAATCTGGCCTGCGGCATCGTCTGTCGACAGCGCTGGTGCAGACCCTTCCCGGCGCTAAGCCTCGCCGCCATATTGAAGCCACATCATTTCTCAGTGCGTTGATGTTGGTGCGCGCCGGCGTGGGTATAGCGCTTATTGACCCTTTTACCGCCGCCAGCATGGCGCACGAAGATGTGGTGTATCGGCCTATCGATTCGCACGTGCCGTTCATGGTCGGCGCTATAACGCATTGTGATCGCAAGGTGTCCGAGGAAGGCCGATGGTTTATCAATGCCATGTGGGATTACTCCATTGCGTGCATCCCCAACTTCGTGCCGGGCGACTCCAGCGGTTTGCCCAGAATTATCGATACTCTGGAGCCTGATTTGTACGGGGATGAAGGCGCGGCGTAGGCAGGTGCGTGTCTCGTATTAGAATCGGCTATTCTTTAAACGTGACACAGAGTTATCCATAATGAGCACATCCAGTTCAAATCCGGTCGGCCTGGCCGCGTTGGAACAGCGCCTGGCGCAAGATCTTGCCTGGCTGGATTTGCCAGCCAAAACCTGGGTGCCGCCTGGCACCGTCAACGATCAGCCGCTGCTGGACGTTGCCATTATCGGCGGCGGCATGGCGGGTCTGGCTGCCGCAGCATCCCTAAGAAATCTGGGTATCGTGGCGCGAATTTACGATAGCGCCCCTGAAGGATACGAAGGGCCCTGGGCCACCACTGCGCGCATGGAAACCTTGCGTTCGCCCAAACAGCTCACCGGGCCGGCCCTGGGTTTTCCGGCGCTTACGTTTCGCGCCTGGTTCGAAGCGCAGTTCGGCGTTACGGCCTGGAACGAACTGGATAAAATCCCGCGTTTGCAATGGATGGAGTACTTGCGCTGGTATCGCGGCGTCATGAACGTCGACATCTGCAACGAGCACAACGTAACTCAGATTATTCCTCACCATGGTCACGTGGAGCTGCAAATGCAGACGCCTTCGGGCGGGCATGCGGTGTATGCGCGGCGCGTGGTCCTGGCCACAGGACGGGCGGGACTGGGCGGGGCCAGTGTGCCATCGTTTGTCCAAGGCATTTCCCGCGACTTCTGGGCACATTCTTCCGACACCATGGATTACTCCACATTGCGCGGGCGGCGGGTTGGGGTGGTGGGCGCCGGGGCCTCGGCCATGGACAGTGCCGGCACTGCGCTCGAAAATGCAGCAGCCAGTGTCGATGTGCTGATAAGGCGCCAAGATATTCCGCGCGTCAATAAAAGCAAAGGCGCGGGCAGCCCGGGTTTTGTGCAGGGGTATGTTGATTTGCCGGATGACTGGAAGTGGCGCATACGTCATTACATCAATGTGCAGCAGGTTCCCCCACCCAGGGCCAGTGTGCTGCGCGTTGCGCAGCATGCCAATGCGCGTTTCCATTTGGGTTCGCCTGTATTGAGGGTGCTCGAAGATGGGCGGCAATTGCGGGTCGAGACACCCAAACAGATTTTTGAGTTGGATTTTCTGGTGCTATCCACCGGTTTCATGATCGACTGGCACAGTCGCCCCGAGTACGCCACGATCGCGCGGCATCTGCGTGTCTGGTCAGACCGTTACCAACCGGATCAAGGCGACAATGATCAGGAATTATCCGATTCGCCCGACCTCGGGCCCAGCTTCGAGTTTCAGGAGAAAACGCCGGGCTCGTTGCCTGGCCTGTCGCGGGTGCATTGTTTTTGTTATCCTGCAACGCTTACCCACGGCACGGTTTCGGGCGATATACCCGCCATCAGCGATGGTGCCGCGCGATTGTCCAAGGGCATCGCCAGCTTGCTCTATGGCGAGAATATTCGCGAACACTTTGCCGAGCTTCAGGCTTTTAATGAACCTGAAGTGTTCGGCGACGAATGGACGGCCGCTGAATAGCCGTGTTTGTTTTTGTATTTCGCAGCAGGAAGGAATGTGATGGGCAATGTGAATCCCTTGTCGGGTACTGATTTGATCGATGACGTGGTGGGCTTGACGCCGGCCAGCGCGTTATACGCAACGCGTCACGCGCGGAAAAAAGTGTCTGGCGCCACGCAGGGCAGCTACGAGCTGTTCTTTGATCCGGCGGCAGCAGGTTTGACGATACAGGAACGGTTGCTGGTGGCTTATTACGCATCCGTGCTTTCCAGGTCTTCGGCGCTGTGTACGCATTATCGCGAGGCTGCCTTCAAGCATGGTGCTGACGCCGCAATGCTGGCCGCGTTAAGCGACAATGATTTGAGCCGGCTACCCCAAGGTCGCCTGCTTGCCTTGCTGGTCTTTACCGGCAAACTGATTGATAAACCGGTTGAAGGCGACCAAGCCGCAGTGCAAGCTTTGCAGGCGGCAGGCGTTTCTACGCCTGATATTGTCACGCTGGCGCAACTGATTGCCTTTTTGTCCTATCAAACCCGCCTTGTGGCGGGTCTGCAAGCTATGAAAGCCCTGGAGGCCCGACCATGAGCACCATCATCAAGAACCATGGTTTTACCAACGAAACGCTAGGGTGGAAGGCATGGCTGGACGTGGTCAATGTCGATACGGCAACGCCCGAACAGATATCCGTGCTGGAAATGAGCCATCCTCAGGCCAAAGAGTCTGACTACTATCTATTGCTGGCGCATCAGCCTGCCATCTTGAAGCAGCGTTCCGAAGCCTATAACGCCATCATGTACGCACCGGGTGGCTTGGCCAGGGCTGACCGCGAACTTGGCGCCCTGACAGTTTCACGTTTTAACGGCTGCGTCTATTGCGCATCGGTGCATGCCCAGCGGTTCGAACAGTTGGCCAAGCAAAACGTGACGGTAACCCAGGTGTTCGAGGATCCGCGCACGGCTGGCGACACCGACCGCCAGAAAGCGATTGTGCAGTTTTCGATCCGCCTGACCGAGGCCCCCGACGAAATCGGGCCTGACGATATTCAGGCTTTGAAAAATGTCGGCCTGAACGAAGCGGACATCCTGGATTTGCTGCATGCCACATCGATCTTTGCCTGGGCTAATCGCCTGATGCTGAACTTGGGCGAGCCGGTGTTCCCCGCCGCTTAGCTGTCCAGTTGGCTAAGCATCTGGATTCCGGCATGCGCGCCAAAGCGTTCGCATGCCGTGTTCACGCACTGCACCGCAAATTTCAGGAACTGGGACGGCCTTTGATGGAGCTCGGCTTCCGCTTCGGCCAGGCGTAAGTCTTTACGCAGCAGTCCCAGGGTAAAGGTGATGTCGCCGCCCCCTTGCATCATGCGTTCCGCATACGAATTAAACAGCATGCCCGAGGCAGTGCCTTTGTTCAGGGCGGTTGTCAGGAGTTCGATATCGAAATGACTGGCGCGCGCCAAAGCCATGCCTTCGGCCAGCCCCAGGAAAATACCGGCAATAATTGTCTGGTTGACCAGCTTCATGCGGTAACCCGAACCGGCCGGGCCGCAATGAACCGCGCGTTGCCCTAGTTGCGCAAGCAGGGCTGAACTGCGTTGCAGAATGTCGGCATTGCCGCCCACAAAATGGGTCAGCGTCCCGTTGACTGCCCCCGCCACGCCTCCCGTGACCGGCGCATCCAGGAAGTGCGCACCCTTTTTTGTGATCATTTCGGCAAGCACGGGCGCTGCGTGCGGCGCGGCGGTGGTCATGTCGATAAAGACGGTGTTGGGCTGGACGCCCGGCTGCAGCCCCTTATAGACGCTTTCCACGTCGTGCGTGTCGCCCAGGATAGTAATAAGCGTCTGGGAGCGCTGGGCCAGTTCGACCAGGTCGGTCGCGATGCGAGCGCCCTGTTTACGCAGGCCGAGCGTTTGCTCGGGATTGCGAGCCCAGATATATAGTGGGTGGCCTTCTCGCAAAAGGCGCTGCGCCATGGGCATACCCATTTTTCCTAGTCCTACCCATCCAATGGTTTCAGGCATGGCAGCCTCCGGGAAAGTTTGCTGTCGAGTCGAAAATGTTGATGGCAATAGTCAGGTTTATTGTAGGTCGGATGCCGCCGTCTGGCTTACCTTACTAATATTGCACATGAATATTGGCGCCGCGAATGATTTTCTGCCACTTTTTCAAATCGGATGTCAGCCGCCTGTCCAGATCCTGAGGGGTGCCGCCCAGGGCTATGGCGCCCATGGCGGCGAGTTTCTGTTTGACTTCGGGGTCTTGCAGAATCTCGTTCAAGGCCTGATTGCAGCGTTCTATGATATCGGCCGATATACCCTTGGGCGCAAGAAGCGCAAACCAGGTCGAGGAAATCAAATTCGGGTAGCCTTGTTCGGCCATGGTCGGCACATCGGGCAGAGCGCTGGAACGTTCGGTGGCCATGACGCCCAGGGCCCGGACTTTACCGGCCTTGATCTGGCCGATAATACCGGGGATCAGCTGGAACATGGACTGGATCTCGCCGGATACCAGGTTATTAGTGGCCTGGCTTGGGGCGCTATAGGGCACATGTACCATATTCGTAGACGTTTCGCCCATATACAGCTCGCCCGCCAGATGCATGGAGCTGCCATTGCCGGTAGAGCCGAAGTTGACGACGCCAGGATGCTGTTTGACGTAATCGGTGAATTCGGCCATGTTGTGTACCGGCATACTATTGCTGACGATCAACACGTTGGGGACTGTGGCAATCAAGCCAATGGCATCGAAACTGCTTTGAGGATTAAACGGCAATTTGTTGTACAGGCTGGGGCTGACCGCCAGGGTGCCTGCCCAGGAAAACAATAGCTTGGAACCGTCGTTGCTGGCTTCAGCTGCAATGCCAGCCCCAATATTACCGTTGACACCTGCGTGATTTTCTACAATGAAATTGCCCTTGAGTCGTTTGCCCAGCTCGTCCGCGATCAGGCGGGCGATGCTGTCGCTAGTGCTGCCACCGCCAGGGCCGGGCACTATGATTTGCACCGCTTTGTCGGCAGGCGGCCAGAGTGCCGCCGTCTGGCCTACAGCTGTAAAGGCAGTGCCCAACGCAATGGCGCTGGCCAAACCTATGAAAATGTTACGCATGATGCAATCCAGAGATTCGCTTAAGCTGAGCTGTAACTTTCGTTGACTCTTATAGCAACGAGAAGTGATTTAAGGTACCAGTAGTAATTTATCATGTCGCCTGGCTATATAAGTGCCGGGCTTTATTGTGCAACCGGAAGGAAGACTTAGTGAATCACCTTACCCCCGAACTGACAGGCATATTGCTTGCCATCGCTGGCGTCTTGTCAGGGGCTATTGTCGCCTTCATCTTGTCGCGCCGCAGCGTGAACCTGGTGCGTGCCGAAAAAGAAAATATAGACCGTGAACTGGCACGCAGCGAGACGACAGTGCAAAACCTGCGCGAACGGCTGGAAGAGGCCAAGGACAGCTTGGCGATCAAGGACCGCGATTTGCAAGGGCTCAGCCAGCGCGCCGCGCAACTGGATAATGAACTGACCGAACTTCAGGCCATACATAACGAAAAACTGTCCAGTTTCCTGGAAATGAAGAGCGCTTTCGAAGACTCGAAGGTGCAGCTGAAAATCGAATTCCAAAATCTGGCCAACCAGATTCTGGAGGAAAAGGGCAAAACTTTTGCGCAGAACAGCCAAAGTTCGCTCGATGCCATGCTTAAGCCGTTTCGCGACCAGATCGACGGCTTCCAGAAACGGGTCAACCAAGTGCATGACGAAACGCTACGTGGCAATGTATCGTTAAGCTCGGAAATCAAGCGCGTGCTGGAAGCTGGCATGAAAATCAGCAGCGAAGCCAATACCTTGGCTACGGCCCTGAAAGGGGACAAGAAAACCACCGGCAACTGGGGCGAAGTTCAGCTTGAGCGCACCCTGCAGTTGGCCGGCCTGGCCGCGGGAGATCACTATGAAGCGCAGGCACACTTCAAGGACGAGCAAGGTAATAATCGCCATCCCGATTTTGTCATCAAGCTGCCCGATCAAAAGCATATGGTGATAGACAGCAAGGTATCGCTGGTCGACTACGATCGCGCCATTGCCGCCCAAACCGACGCTGAGATCCAGATGGCGCTCGATGCCCACGCCAAGGCGGTACGCAATCACATTGATGACCTGAGCAAGAAAGACTACAGCAACCTGATCCAGATGCGCAGTCCCAGCTTTGTGTTGATGTTCATGCCCATCGAACCTGCCTATATCGAAGCCATGAAGCATGACAAGGGTTTGTTCGACTACGGCTATCGTCGCAATGTGATCATGGTGTCGCATACCACGCTGATGCCAATACTTAAAACAGTTGCCAACTTGTGGATGGTCGCGCGCAGCAATGAGCAGGCCCACGAATTGAGCTCCCGCGCCGGCGAAATCTATAATCAAGTCGTCATCGTCGCCGAGCGGCTGAAAAAACTGGGAAGTAATCTGGATACTGTCAGTAGGCAGTACAACGAAACTGTGAAGGCCGTGGCTGGGCAGCAAGGGCTGTACGGAAAAACTTCAAGGTTCAATGAGCTCTCGTCCAAGGCGAACAAAACCATGCCGGCCCTGGAGCCTTTGCACGCCGATTTCGAAAATGAAAGGCTGGAACTGATTGTGGGCGCGGAGGGCGCCGAGACGCCCAAGTGAAAGTATTTATTATTCTGTCGGGACTGGATTCCGACAATCAATGTCAACCTCTCTCATACGATATGTGAGGCTCGGAGTAACCATGATCGACCTTAGTACCGCTACCATTCCCATTGATAACCCTTTTCTTGAAAAACTCGGTGTTGAATTGACCTCGTGGTCGCCAGGGCATGCCGAGATGCGGCTGGACACCTCCGCAGAATTGGGTAACCGCACGGGCCGTATACATGGTGGCGTTATCTGCACGTTGCTGGATGCGGCTTGCGGTTATTGCGGGCTTTATTCGCCGCCTGGCGAGCCCATTTTGCGCAGCCTGACCTTGTCCTTGACGACCAACTTTATCAGCAGCGGCGATGGCGCTACCCTGGTGGCCAAAGGTTACATTGTGCGCAAAGGCCGCAGTGTGTTCTTTGCCCGTGCAGAGGTGTGGCTGGACGATACCGAGCTATTGGCTACAGCGGTGGGCACGTTCAAATACGTGCGTGCGTAAAAGAAAAGTGGCGGAACCTTCAGTTTGCTGTCAGGGCAAACCCTAGTGAAAAATATCATTTCATACGGCGCTGGCGCGTTAGCATACACGTCTTGGTTGTAACTTTGTTTTCAACTTCCTACTCCATCATCCTGATTCATCACATTCGCAGGGCTGAAACCACAATCAGCCCGCGTTTAGGTTCCCAAAGGAGAGAGCGCTATGCGTACATTTTTCAAGACCCCTTTAACTAAGCGATTAGCATTTAGCGCAGGCGCAGCTGCCATGTTTGCCGCTTTGGCATCGCCGTTGCCTGCCGCTGCGCAGCAGAAGTTTGTCAGTATCGGTACCGGTGGCGTTACCGGCGTTTATTACGCAGCCGGTGGCGCTATTTGCCGCTTGGTCAATAAAGACCGCAAGGATCATGGCCTGCGCTGCTCGGTAGAATCGACTGGCGGATCCGTCTTCAACATCAATACCATCAAGGCCGGGGAACTGGACTTGGGCGTCGTGCAGTCGGACGTAGGCTATAACGCCTACAACGGCGAAGGGCAATTCAAGGATGCGGGCGCCTACAAGAAACTGCGTTCCGTTTTTTCCATACACCCTGAGCCGTTCACTGTTGTGGCACGCAAAGAAGCCAATATCAAGTCGTTCGACGACTTCAAAGGCAAGCGCTTTAACGTCGGCAACCCTGGCTCGGGTACCCGTGCGTCGATGGAGCAATTCCTCAAGACCAAGGGTGTAGGGCTGGACTTTTTCTCGCTGGCTTCTGAATTGCGTCCCGACGAACATGGCCCTGCCTTGTGCGACGGGAAGATAGATGGCTTCTTGTATGGTGTAGGCCACCCATCGGCCAATATCCAGGATCCCACCACAAGCTGCGGCGCTCAACTGGTTTCCATGACAGGTCCTGTCGTTGACAAGCTGGTGGCTGAATTCCCGTACTACGCCAAAGTCAGCATTCCTGGCGGCCTGTATCCCAACAACCCGCAGGAAACCAATACCTACGGCGTGCTGGCCACATTTGTTTCTTCATCCGATGTTCCAGATGAAACGGTTTACCAGGTCGTGAAAGCGGTCTTCGAGAATTTCGAAGAATTCAAGAAACTGCATCCCGCCCTGGCCCACCTTGAAGCCAAGGATATGGTCAAGAACGGGTTGTCGGCGCCTTTGCATCCTGGCGCTGAAAAGTACTTCAAGGAAAAGGGCTTGCTGTAAGCGCCTTTTGACAGATAGTTAGGGCGCTCCTCGCCGGGCGCCCCTTTGCATCACAATACGGAACAAGCATGAGTACAACACCTCTTCCTGACATCACTAAAGATCAAACCACTGCCAATCTCGAGCAGTTAGTCGCCGATGTTGACCGAGGAGGGCGTAATGTAGGAGGGATTACCGGGGCGGTGCTTTTCGGGGGCGCGGTGCTGTGGTCCTTGTTCCAGCTTTGGTATGCCTCGCCGCTGCCGTTTGCATTCAACTTCGGTATCTTCAACGATACCGAAGCACGCGCCCTGCATTTAGGCATTGCCATGTTCCTGGGCTATCTGGCTTATCCGGCGCGTAAGAGCTCGCCGCGGGACCAGATGCCGTGGTATGACTGGTTGCTGGCCCTGATTGCCGGATTTTGCGGTGCTTATCTGTTTTTGTTTTACAAGGAACTGGCGAGCCGGCCCGGGATACCCACGGTGATGGATGTCACCGTTGCCGCCATCGGCCTGGTCCTGCTGCTGGAGGTCACGCGGCGCGCGCTGGGTGCGCCCATGGCTGTTCTTGGTGCCCTGTTTGTTGCATACGTGTTTCTTGGCCCTTGGCTGCCTGATGCTCTGGCGCACCGCGGGGCCTCGATCGAACGCCTGGTCTCTCATATGTGGCTTACCACCGAGGGGGTCTATGGCGTAGCACTGGGCGTATCGGTCTCTTATATTTTCATTTTTGTATTGTTGGGCTCGCTGCTTGACCGCTGCGGCGCCGGCAATTACATGATGCAGGTTTCTTTCGCCATGCTGGGGCACCTGCGCGGCGGCCCGGCCAAGGTTGCCGTGGTGTCATCGGCAGTCAATGGCATCGTGTCGGCATCGTCCGTAGCCAACGTGGTCACTGGCGGTATTTTCACGATTCCGCTCATGAAAAAAGCCGGCTATGGCGGCATACGCGCAGGCGCTATTGAAACCGCCTCGTCTGTGAACGGGCAGATCATGCCTCCAGTCATGGGGGCGGCAGCTTTCCTGATGATCGAGTACGTGGGCATTCCTTATACCGATATCATTCGCCACGCGTTGCTGCCTGCCAGCATTTCTTACATTGCTCTGTTCTACATCGTCCATCTGGAAGCCTTGCAATTGGGCATACAACCCATGATGTCGGCGGGCAAGCCGCGCACCTTGCTGCAGAAACTGGCAGGGTGGGGCATGGGCATCGCCGGTTCTTTGATCGTCATGGGGCTGGTTTACTGGATAGGCGTGGGTGTACAGGCGGTAGCCGGCGCCGCCGCCATATGGATACTGACTGGTTTGCTGGTGGCCTTGTATTTGTGGCTGCTGCGTATTTCCGCCAAGCACCCTGATCTTCCTACCGAAATCAGCATCACCAACCCGACGCGTCCCGAAACCTGGCCGACGGTGCGTGCGGGCTTGTATTTCCTGATACCTATTGGCATCCTCGTTTGGTGCTTGTCGGTAGAGCAGTTGTCTGCCGGACTTTCGGCGTTCTGGGCCGTCGTTGCCATGTTGGTTCAAATGGTCACGCAGCGGCCGCTTATCGCCTGGTTTCGCAAGCAAACCGTCGCGCCTATGGTGCGGGTAGGTTTCTCGGACGCGGTAAATGGCCTGCAAGAAGGCGCCCGCAACATGGTTGGCATTGCCATTGCTTGCGGTACGGCTGGCTTGATCGTCGGCGCCATTACGCTGACCGGCCTGGGCTTGCGAATGACCGCCTTTGTCGAACTGGTGTCGATGGGCAATGTGCTGGTCATGCTGTTTTTTACCGCAGCGGTCTGCTTGGTGCTTGGCCTGGGCATGCCTACAACGGCCAACTATATTCTCATGGCCACATTAATGGCCCCTGTGGTGGTTGAGCTCGGTGCGCAAAGCGGCATTGTTATTCCCTTGATCGCTGTGCACATGTTTGTGTTTTATTACGGGATCATGGCCGACATTACACCGCCGGTGGGGCTGGCCACGTTCGCGGCCGCCGCCATTTCGGGCGAAGATCCGATTAAAACCGGTATCAAGGGCACGATGTATGCCATGCGTACGGCCGTATTGCCTTTCATGTTCATCTTCAATCCATTGTTGCTGCTTATCGACGTTGACGGCTGGGTCGAACTTACCCTGGTCGTGGGCGGCGCTACCCTGGCCTCATTGACCTTCGCGGCCGCCACAATGAAGTGGATGCGGGTTAAATGCTCCTGGACCGAGGTGGTGCTTTTGCTTGCGGTCACTTTTATCTTGTTCAGACCCGATTGGCTCATGAATTACGTGTCGCCCAAGTACGAAACACGTCCCGCCTCGGAACTGCTGAAAATTGCCGCCGAGATGCCGCCTAAAGGCAGGTTGGTGGCGGTGCTGCATGGCATGAATCTGGAAGGCGACGATTTGCAGAAAACGGTGGCGGTGCCATTAGCCGCATTGCCGGAAGACAGCACGGCCACAGGCGATTCCGCGGCGCTGCAGCGGCTTTCCGCGGCGGGCCTGACAGTAATGGCCATGGGAGACCAGGCCCAGATTGCCGCCGTACGTTTCGGTAGCCAGGCTCGGCGTGCTGGATGGGAGCAAGGTTGGGACATCGCCGAAGTCAAGATCCCCAACCCCTCAAGGCCATCGGAGTTCTGGTCTTATATCCCGGCCTTCCTGGTCCTGGCATTCATATGGGTGCGCCAGGGGCGTAAATTGCGGGCGCAAGAGGCGGGGGCTGTTGCAGCATAGAAAGGTAAACTAAAGCTCTTTTCCTCAGCGGGCAGGCCTTGTCATGCAAAGCTCTTTTCTCGATCACGTACAGCAGCAGGTCCAACAATTGCGCGCCGACGGCTTTTACAAAGCCGAGCGCGTAATGGCTAGTCAGCAATCGGCGCAGGTTGGCTTGGCCGACGGGGCCCGGGTGCTGAATTTTTGTGCAAACAACTACCTGGGCCTGGCCAACGATGCGCGCCTGATCGAGGCCGCCAAGCAGGGGCTGGACGACGCCGGCTTTGGGCTGGCTTCCGTACGTTTTATTTGCGGCACGCAAACAGGACATAAACAGCTTGAACAGGCCCTGGCCGGCTTCCTGAAAATGGGCGATGCCATACTGTATTCCAGTTGCTTCGACGCCAATGGCGGCCTGTTTGAGGTGCTGCTGGATGAAAACGATGCCGTCATCAGCGATGCCTTGAACCATGCCAGCATTATCGATGGCGTGCGTCTGTGCAAGGCAAAACGCTATCGCTACAGCAACAACGACATGGTCGATCTGCGTGCGCAGTTGCAGGCAGCCGATGCCGCTGGCGCACGTTATAAGCTGATTGCTACTGACGGCGTTTTTTCCATGGACGGCATTCTTGCCGACTTGAAGTCCATTTGCGATCTGGCCGACGAATTCAATGCCATGGTCATGGTCGACGACTCTCATGCTGTGGGATTTATTGGCGAGCATGGTCGCGGCACGCCTGAATATTGCGGCGTGGAAGGCCGGGTCCATATTATTACCGGCACGCTGGGCAAGGCCCTGGGCGGTGCGTCGGGCGGGTATGTGGCGGCGCACGAATCCGTTGTTGAATTGTTGCGGCAGCGCTCGCGACCATACCTGTTTTCCAATACGCTGGCACCGGCTATTGTTTCGGCGTCGTTGCGGGTGCTGGCTTTACTGCAAAGCGACGAAGGCAAGGCATTGCGCCAGCAGGTCCACGCGAATGGGCAGCAGTTTCGCCAGGCGATGTCGGCCTTGGGTTTCCAGCTTGTTCCCGGCGAACATCCCATTATTCCCGTCATGTTTGGCGACGCGCAGCTGGCAGGGCGCATGGCCGATGAGCTCTTGCAGGAAAGCGTTTATGTCATCGGGTTTTCTTACCCTGTGGTGCCCAAAGGGCAAGCGCGTATACGCACCCAAATGAGTGCCGCCCATACACCCGAGCACATCGCCACAGCCGTTGCCGCTTTTGAAAAGGTTGGCCGCCGCCTGGGCGTCATCGCTTAGTACAGCGTCGCTTGCGTAGCAAACCTGAAGCGGATTTCATGCTGCCGCGGTCGCTTCTATAATTAAGTCTCACGCTTTTCTGGAGCACATCATGCGAGCCCTCGCAAAACTTGAACCCGCTGTCGGCCTGACGCTGACAGACGTTCAGCGGCCTGTTGTCGGCCATAACGATGTCTTGATAAAAATAAAGAAGACGGCCATTTGCGGCACGGATATTCACATCTGGAAGTGGGACGATTGGGCCAGCAAAACCATACCCGTACCTATGCATGTGGGTCACGAGTACGTGGGCGAGATTGTTGAAATCGGTCAGGAGGTCAGCGGCTTCAAGATTGGCGACCGGGTATCGGGCGAAGGCCATATCACCTGCGGTTTTTGCCGCAATTGTCGCGCCGGGCGGCGGCATCTGTGCCGCAACACCGAGGGTGTGGGCGTGAACAGGCCTGGTGCATTCGCCGACTACCTGGCGATCCCAGCCTTCAATGCGTTCAAAATTCCCGATGATGTGCCGGACGAACTGGCCGCCATTTTCGATCCTTTTGGCAACGCGACGCATACCGCATTGGCATTCAACCTGGTCGGGGAGGACGTGTTGATTACCGGCGCGGGGCCGATCGGCGCCATGGCTGCGGCGATTGCCCGGCACGTAGGCGCTCGCAATGTCGTCATCACCGATGTCAACGACTATCGCCTGGATCTTGCCAAGACCATGGGGGCGACCCGCACGGTGAACGTATCTCGCGAAGCATTGCCCGATGTCATGAAAGAGCTGGGCATGACAGAAGGCTTCGATGTCGGACTGGAAATGTCGGGTGTGCCTAGCGCCTTTACTTCCATGCTCGAGCAGATGAATCATGGCGGGAAGATTGCCATGCTGGGGATACTTCCATCAGGTTTTGGCATCGACTGGAACCAGGTTATTTTCAAAGGCCTGGAAATCAAGGGCATTTACGGTCGCGAAATGTTTGAGACCTGGTACAAGATGGTGGCCATGCTGCAAAGCGGGCTGGATTTGTCTCCCGTTATTACCCATCGCTATTCAGTCAGCGATTTCCGTAGCGGCTTCGATACGATGCTGTCGGGCCAGAGCGGAAAAGTGATACTCGACTGGACGGTGTAGGGCTTGAGGACAAGCCGTCGTATCGATTTTGTGCGCAGCGCCCCTTTGCCCATGCGTAATGGCGTTGCGCCCAGTCGCGTGCATTTACCGCAAGGTCCCTGGGCGAGCATGCTCGATTTCCTGCTTGAACGTTTCAGGCATATACCGCCGGACATTCTGCGTGCCAGGTTGGCGCGCGGCGATATTGTCGACGACGCTGGTGTAGTGCAAACGCTGGATAGCCCCTACCAGCCTTTGCGTTGGCTTTGGTATTACCGCGAAGTTCCCGTCGAAGTGCCTGTACCTTTTGATTTGCCGGTGCTGTTTCGCGATAGCCGCCTGGTGGTCGTCGATAAGCCGCATTTCCTGGCCAGCATTCCTGGTGGCCGATACCTTCAGGAAACGGCATTGATCCGTTTGCGGAGTTCGCTGGATCTGCCGATGTTAAGTCCGATTCACCGGCTGGACAGGGATACAGCAGGGGTGCTGCTGTTCTGCGCAGACGCTGAAAGCCGCGGGGCATACCAGGCGTTATTCCAGACGCGCGATGTGAAGAAGGAATACGAGGCGGTGGCTGGCCGGCGTGAAGGCTTGGCCTTGCCTTTGGTTCATCGCAGCCGTCTGCAGGCGCGCGAGGGCCACTTTACGATGCAGGAGGTAGCGGGTGAGCCTAATAGCGAGACGTGTATTGAGTTGATGGAAGAGTTGGCCGGCGGCCTGGGGCGGTATCGGTTGTTACCGCATACGGGGCGTAAGCATCAGTTGCGGGTGCATATGAGTGCTTTGGGTATGCCTATTTGCAATGATGGTTTTTATCCTGTGTTGGGGGCTTATGCGGAGGATGATGATTTCAGTCGGCCTTTGCAGTTGTTGGCGCGCGGGATTGAGTTTGTGGATCCTTTCTCTGGGCGGATGCGGCGCTTTGAGAGTGGGCGTCGGCTGGCTTTGTGAAGCTGTTAGCTGTGATCTTGTGATTGCCAAGTTTTCAGAGTCTCATGCTTTCAGATTCTATGCCTGTGTGACATAGGTTTTGGCCTTTTGCTTTTTTCGTCTTTTCGTTTTTATGTTCTTGTTTTCATGCTTTCTTGTGACGGCGCAGTAAGCGGGGTAGGCACGGCGAATAATCGCTGCGGTCCCTTCGGGACTACCCGCGCAGGCAGCCTGAAATCAAGGCCAGGCGCGAACTCCCAGCGCTGACAGTCCACTGGACTGTCAGCAAGCGTGCTGGTCGAACAGCGCGCCTTTCCTCCTTGATCCCAGGCCACCTGCGCGGCGCGCTCAAAATTCGCCGTGCCTACCCCGCTTACTGCACCTC
>NZ_JBEBUX010000063.1:0-22281 GCF_040393045.1 Pollutimonas bauzanensis
CGCAGCCTGGTAGCGCATCTGGTTTGGGACCAGAGGGTCGTAGGTTCGAATCCTATCGCCCCGACCACTACAGCAGAAAAGAAATCAAGGGTTTACATGGATTCCATGTAGGCCCTTTTTCTTTGCCGCAAAGGTTTTCTTTCATTGCGCTTAGGTAGCAATCCGCCACTCGTTGAATTATCTGATTGACTTATTTTTTAGTATTACTTAGGGTAGAACGACCGTTCACAGCGCCCGTCCACGGCCGCGCGGCCAAGACCAAGAATACGGAGACAATAACCATGACCATAAAACAAAGCATTTCAATGCTGACGGCAGCAATAGCACTGGGCGTAGTCAGTTCCGCCTCAGCAGCGATTTCCGGGGATACGATAAAAATCGGCCTGATCACCGACTTGTCAGGCATCTATTCCGA
Organism: Pollutimonas bauzanensis; assembly: GCF_040393045.1. Classification (GTDB taxonomy): domain Bacteria; phylum Pseudomonadota; class Gammaproteobacteria; order Burkholderiales; family Burkholderiaceae_B; genus Pollutimonas; species Pollutimonas bauzanensis_A. The sequence goes on from NZ_JBEBUX010000063.1 coordinate 416, forward strand.
TATTTCCGGCAAAGGGCATATCGAAGCCATCAATATGGCAATTGAGGATTTCGGCGGTACGCTCAACGGCAAAAAAATCGAATTGATCTACGCCGACCACTTGAACAAGGCCGACATTGCGTCCAGCATGGCGCGCGAATGGCTGGATCAACAAGGCGTAGACGTATTGATGTCCGGCGCCAGCTCGGCCGCCAGCTTGGCAATATCCAAGGTAGCAGCGGAAAAGAAGAAACCCTTCTTTGTCATCTCTACCGGTACTTCACGATTTACTAATGAAGAGTGCACCCCTTACACGACCCATTACGGATACGATACCGTCGCCATGGCCAAAGGCACTGGCTCGGCCGTCGTCAAGCAAGGCGGGAAGTCCTGGTATTTCATGACTGCGGACTATGCATTCGGCCATTCGCTGGAAGCGGATACAACCAAGGTCATCAAAGCAGCCGGAGGGGAAGTGCTGGGGGCGGTCAGGCATCCCCTGGCGGCATCAGACTTCTCGTCATTTATCCTCCAGGCGCAAGGGAGCAAAGCACAAATCCTCGGACTAGCCAACGCGACTGGCGATACCGTCAACACCATTAAAGCAGCCAATGCGTTCGGACTGAACAAGACGATGAAACTCGCCGGCCTGGTGATGTTTGTGACTGACGTTCACTCGCTGGGCCTTGAGCTTACCCAAGGCATGTACTTGGTCGACAACTGGTACTGGGATCAGGACGAAGCATCCAGGAAATGGGCGAAACGGTTTGAAAAGAAACTCAACAAAATGCCCGTCAGCAACCAGGCCGCAGGCTATTCGGCAACGCTGCAATATCTGAATGCAGTAAAAGCAGTCGACAGCGATGACGCCGAGAAAGTCCTGCAATACATGAAGCAAATGAAAATCAACGATATGTACATCAAGAATGGATATATCCGGGGTGACGGGCGCGTGATGTACGACATGTACCTCATGCAGGTCAAAACGCCGGAAGAATCCAAGTATCCATGGGATTACGTAAAAATCGTAGAGACGGTTCCTGCCGAACAGGCCTTCACCACGAAAGCCGAATCGAAATGTACGCTTTGGCAATAATCAGGATCGTTGCGGCCCGCGGCGTTATGCTCGCGGGTCGCTGCTGTAGCAGCTTGGGTAGCTAAGAGCGCCCCTCAGCCGCGCGCCACTGCGCTACCGCGTTGCGTAATTCGCGGCGGATCACCTTGCCTGTAGTCGTCATGGGCAATTCATCAACAAAGAAAATCTCGCGCGGATATTCATGCGCGGCAAGCCTGACTTTGACATGCTCCTGAATTTCCCGCTTCAAGGCATCGCTTGAACCTTGGCCGTCTTGCAGCACAATAATTGCCACCACAATTTCTGTTCGCTGCGCGTCTGGAGCACCTACGACAGCAGCCATTTTCACGGCAGGATGCTGAAGAAGCGTATCTTCGATCTCGCCGGGACCGATACGGTAGCCCGCCGAAGTAATAACGTCATCGTCACGGCCCACGAAATGAATATAGCCCTCGCTATCCATCATGCCGGTATCGCCCGTCAACAACCAATCGCCAGCAAACTTCGCAGCAGTTGCCTTGGGATTATTCCAATAACCCAAAAACATCACTGGATCTGGGCGATGGACCGCAATATTGCCTGTAGCGCCTGGAGCGGCTAACTGGCCTGCTCCGTCGACAATGGCGACGCGGTGGCCTGGTACCGGGCGACCTATGGCGCCGGCCCGAGTGGGCATGAGGTCAGCGCATGACGACACCGTCATATTGCACTCCGTCTGCCCATAAAATTCGTTGATCGTCAGGCCGAAAGTACGCCGCCCCCAATCAAGCAGTTCAGCACCCAAAGTTTCACCGCCGCTAGCGACTGACCTGAGCTGGTAATTCCAGCGGCTTTCCGGATTCGCGACAGAGCGCATCATCTTTAATGCCGTCGGCGGTAAAAATGTATTGCGGATGCCAAAATCCTGCATAAGCTGGAAAGCCGCCTCGGGGGTAAATTTCTGGAAGCGATGCGCAACCACGGCAACACCATGGTGCCACGCAGGCAACAGCACATCAAAAAGGCCGCCGATCCAGGCCCAGTCCGCCGGCGTCCACATTCGATCGCCTTCACCAGGAAAGAGATTGTGCGAAATTTCTACCCCCGGCAAATGGCCCAGCAGCACCCGGTGGGCGTGCAAAGCCCCTTTGGGCTGGCCTGTTGTTCCAGACGTATAAATGATAACGGCGGGATCGTCGGCAGCCGTGTCAATGGCGGAAAACGCATCGCTGTGGCCAGCCATTTCCCGGTGCAGATCCAAAGCGCCGGGCGTAGCGCCATCGATATTGAACACCACCTCCAGCCCGGGTAAGCGATCCCGAATTTCCGCCAGCTTGGCCGCCCCTTCGTTGTTGGTGATAACCACCTTCGCGCCACTGTCGGCCAGCCGGTATTGCAGCGCTTCAGCGCCGAACAACGAAAACAGAGGAACCGCGATACATCCCGATTTGTAGGCAGCGATATGCGCAATGGCAGTCACGGGGTCCTGCGGCAATAACACCCCTATCCTGTCGCCCTGCGCCACGCCGCGGCTAGCCAACAAATTGGCGAGCTGGTTCGAAGCAGTATGAATCTGCCCAAACGTATAGTTCCTCGCCTCGCCGTTATGCCCCACGTGAATCAACGCCAGCCGGCCGGGTTCTTTCTCGGCCCATTTGGTGCAAACATCCTCGCCAATGTTGTAGCGCAATGGGATGATCCACTCAAACCGCTCAACAATATCGTCATAGCTTACTGGTGTCGTTGGCAACATGGCGCTTCCCCGGGATGATAGCTATCTAGGCTGGATGAAATGTTTTGGTTTGTACTTAGTTGGTGAACAGCAAAGTATATTGAATGCCGCCAGCCAACACAAAAAAGTACTGAGGCATGCACGTCACGGAGATGCCAACGGCGCCGGCACAACAGAAACCCCCTGCGCTACCGCGGCATCGTGCTGCGCCTGCATGGCGCGTTGAAAGCCTTCGCGGCCTTGCAAGCGTTGCCAATACTCGCGCACTGCGGCGGGAAACTGACTTTCGAGGTCGAGGTAATTGGCCAGCATCAATGCATAGCCGACCGAAATATCCGCAGCTGTAAATCGATCGGCACAAAGGTATGGTTGGCTGGAAAGCACGGTATCGATAGCTCGAAGCCGAGCCAGAAACCAGCGCTTATAGTCTTCTTCGACCTGAGGGTTGCGGCGTTCTGGCGGCTCGAAGCGCCCATAGCGCAGCACGAGAGTCTGAGGGAAAGTCAGCGTCGCCTCCCCGAAATGCAGCCAGTTCAAGTACGCACCGTAGTCCCGTTCGTCGCTTCTGACGTCCAGGGAGGTCGGGCCATAGCGCGAAACCAGGTATTGGCACATAGCTGCCGACTCAGTCATACGGACTTGACCATCGAATAGCGCCGGCACAGTGCCCAGCGCATTGATCTGCAAATATTCGCGAGCGGCGAATCGAGGTGGAAACGGCAGCATCTTAAGTTCATAGTCCACCCCGCATTCTTCGAGCGCCCACAATGGCCTGAATGAACGGGCGCTAATGCAATGATACAAGGTGATCATGAATTAGTTTGTCTCTCGAAGGTTTCGGTATAGGGAAGCCAGCACAACTGGTTTTGAGTTTATCTCAATATGCCTTTCTTCTCGTATGATAGGCCGAGCTATACGATGTTCGGCCCCGCAGATAAGCGACCTACTGCAGCTCACCAACATAACAACCCAGAAACCGCCTCAATATCCCCGCCGAATAAAAGCTCGCCACTTGTGCCAGGAAAGCCCCGAAATCAATGCCTGCCGTACAATCGGCGCGGTCGGAAATCGTACGCAATACACCGCATGGCACGCCGTACTCGTAACAAATCTGCGCCACCGCGGCACCTTCCATTTCTACGCACAAGGCATCGGGCAAATCTTTTCGAAGCGCTGCCACCGCAGCCGTATCGCTGACGAAAACATCCCCACTGATAATGGTTCCGCTGTGTACAGCAGGCTTGTCAACACCAAAACTGTTCCGGGTAACCGCCGAAATTTGATTCGGCAGATCTTCATTCAGATACTCGTTCGCACACTGAGCCAGCAGTGCAGCCAGGCGGGCATCCGCATCGAAATAACTCCGCCCCAGTAAAGGGACCTCGTATTGCGCAAACAAGGGCCGCGCGTCCAGGTCGTGCTGTAGCAGCGACTTTGCCACGACCACATCACCTACTCGTACATGGTCGGCGACAGCACCAGCCAGCCCGGTGAAAACTACGACACTGGCTTTAAACTCGCGTATCAGTGTTACTGCGGTTGCCGCCGCGGCAACTTTGCCCACCCGGGCCAGCACCAGCACACACTTGCGCCCCGAAAGCATGCCGACATGATAATCGCGCTGTCCGATACGATGCGTTACCACATCGGGCCCCATCGCCGTCAACAATGTGGCAATCTCGTCATGCAGTGCGGCTAGGATTCCTATCGTGCTCATCTACAATCGTCCAGGATCAATTCATGCAACGCGCATTTAAACACGGACCACGATCACATTTTTCTTTCGTCTTACCCAAAGCCATGAAACACATACTTGCCTTGCTATTTCTCACTGCTGCCAGCGTCATGGCCAATACAGCCCATGCCGAGAACATCGGCTGCGTCAGCACCACATGGCGCGTTGTCAATAACGATAAGGTCTGTGTGCAGTCCTTTAAGGACCCCGACATCGAAGGCGTAGCCTGCCACGTGTCCTATGCTCAAACCGGCGGCATCTCGGGCGCGCTCGGTTTCGCGGAAGATCCTTCGCGGTTTTCGATTTCCTGCCGTCAGGCCGGCCCCATAGTTGCCAAGAAACCCATTCCGAAAAAACAGGAAGAAGTCTTCACGCAGCGAATGAGCTTCTTATTCAAAGGCCTGAATGTATCAAGACTGGTTGATACTGAAAACAATTCCCTGGTCTATCTGATCGTCAGCGAAAAAGTGATCGAAGGTTCGCCCTTCAATAGCATTTCGACCGTACCCCTTATGCCATGGGGCACGCAGGCGCCCCAGTTTCAGCTCAAGTAGCACGCAGAAAATCAAGCACCCTGCATCCAGCGCTGCAAGCCATCCACCCATGATTTCGCCGGCAGGCCTATGCCTTGCTGAATATCGGAAGCGCGCAAATAGAGCTGGTCGAAATCGACCGTGGGCGCCTTCTTGAAGGCAATTGCCACCACATTGCCATCATGAACCTCGGGCAGCCAGGCCACCGCTTCAAAGGCATGCGACATGGCTTCCAGGTTGACACCATGATCCGGATAATCGCAGAACAGGTTTACCGTCATCATGCCGTCAGGCTTCAAGCAATCGGCGCATGCCTGATAAAACTCGACCGACTGGAACACCGGCGCCTGTGCCTGCTCATCATATAAATCGACCTGCAACACATCGACAGCGGCACGGTTAGCCGAATCCGTCACAAAATCCATGGCATCCATCTGGACAACGTGCAACCTGTCATCGTTAGGCGGCAAGCCAAACAAGGCTTCGCAAGTTGTAATCACCGTCGCGTTCAATTCGATCGCAGTGACATGGGCATCCGGGAAGTGACGGTAACAAAACTTGGTCAGTGCCCCTGCCCCCAGGCCAAGCTGGACAATGCGCTGTGGTCGCAGACTGAAAAGTGTCCACATCATCATCTGCTGCACATATTCGAGTTCGAGCGCGTCCGGGGCTGCCAGGCGCATAGCTCCTTGCACCCATTTAGTACCCAAATGCAGGCAACGTACGCCATCTACTTCCGAAATCGTCACATCACTCATGTTAGTATCAAGCTCACTTTTTATATTTAGCCAGACTATATCGCTATGCAAAATCTACCCTCCTGCCCGCAGTGCACCATGGAACATACCTATCCCGATGGAGATAATTACGTTTGTCCCGATTGCGCATATGAATGGCCAATGGCGGCGCCAGGCTCCGATGAAGACAGCGACAGCGCCATCATCAAAGATAGCAATAATAATCCGCTAAGCGATGGCGACGCGGTCATTCTTATCAAGGACCTGAAGGTAAAGGGTTCGTCGATTACCTTGAAAAAAGGCACCAAGGTCAAAAGCATACGGCTGGTATCCGGCGATCACGAGGTCGACTGCAAGATAGACGGCACGAGCTTCATGTTGAAAGCCTGTTTTCTGAAGAAAGCCTAAAACAGCCTTCCCTGTCGCCGCGCAGCACCGGTCGATTTAAGCCCTGCAGTGCTCTGGCAGTTCCCACGGCATGGCCGTGCCGTGCGTCGCACAAGCGGTAATGGCGGCAACAGCGGGTTCGATGTCGATGTTGCGCTCCGCAAGCCAGGTATCGCTGTAATAGGTTTGAAGATAGCGCTCGCCGCCGTCGCACAGCACCATTACGATCGATCCTTCCTGCCCGGCTTCATGCATTTCGCGCGCAAGCTGCAATGCGGCAATGAAATTGGTGCCTGTGGAGCCGCCGCAACGACGGCCCAGGCTTTTTTCCAAATAGCGCAGTGCGCCCAGCGACGTAATATCGGGCACCTTGATCATACGATCGATGATGCTGGGCGTAAACGAGCGCTCTACCCGCGGCCGGCCGATGCCTTCGATCAGCGACCCTGCCTCAAGTTCCAACGTATTGTCGCCTGTAACGTAGGCGTCGAAGAACACCGAATTCTCGGGGTCGGCGGCGCACACGCGGGTCTCGAATGTCTGGTAGCGGATATATCGGCCGATTGTCGCCGTGGTGCCGCCTGTACCGCAACTGCAGACCACCCACTTAGGCATTGGATGGGGTTCCTGGCGCATCTGGCTGAAAATCGACTCGGCAATATTGTTGTTGCTGCGCCAGTCAGTGGCGCGCTCGGCATAGGTGAACTGATCCATATAATGGCCACCTAATTCACGCGCCAGACGCTCGGATTCCCCGTAGATCTCGCGACCCGAGTTCACCAGGTGGCATCGCCCGCCATAGAATTCGATGGCCGCGATTTTTTCTTGCGACGTGCTTTTCGGAATGACCGCGATAAACGGCAAGCCAATCAGTCGGGCGAAATAAGCTTCGGACACCGCGGTAGAGCCAGAAGAAGCTTCAATCACCGTGCTGTGCTCGTTTAGCCACCCATTACACAAGGCGTACAAAAACAACGAACGGGCCAGCCTGTGCTTGAGGCTGCCCGTAGGATGGCTGGACTCATCCTTAAGATACAGCTCCACACCAGGGTAGGCCGGCAACTGCAAGGGGATCAGGTGGGTATCGGCCGAGCGATTGAAATCGGCTTCGATCTTGCGAACTGCTTGTTGTACCCATACCCTGTTAACGCTCATCATGTTGTGCCCTTGCCTATCTAAATGGAATTTTGCTGCGCTATGCTACCAGCATTGAAGCGACTTAAGGCATCAACAAGCGCCAGGCAAGGCGCGCCGCAACACGTGCGGTGTGGTGATCAATATCAAAGACGGGGTTCATTTCAGCAATGTCGGCCAACCGCAACTTGCCCGACGCTTTGATCCGCGCCACGAACGCCTCAACCACACTCAACGGCACCCCATACGCCGCCGGCGCCGAAACCCCGGGGGCCACGGCGGCAGGCAGCACATCCAGATCAATCGTCAGGTAGACATGGCCGGCCGTCTCCAGCAGCCCATCCAATTGAGCCAAACGCTCGTCAAGATGACGCTCTTGCATGTCGGTGTCTTCTTCATAGACCGCGCCGAGTTGCTCAGCGTGTTCGAACAAACCTCGTGTATTGCCCAGCCTGGAAATACCGAAACACGCGTAAGTCACCGGCTGCTGATGTTCTTGGCAGAACTCCAGGATTTGATCGAATGGCGTACCCGAACTCCCCGGACGGCTCGTTCTCAAATCGAAATGCGCATCCATATTCACGATCAGGACCGGCGGCTTGGCGCCCTCGCCGCCCGCTGTTTCCGCGTTCAGTTTGCTCAGGTACTGGGCCAGGCCTTGAAAGCTGCCCCAGGCGATTTCATGGCCGCCCCCCAACACCACCGGCCGGGCACCTGCAGCAAGTATCTGACCGACACGATCACCCAAAGCGGCTTGCGCCGCTTCCAATGCGTCGCCTTCACATGCGATATCGCCCGCGTCCCAGAATTGCTCGAGCTCGTGGGCAGGCAGGCCGGCAAGCATGTTTCGTATGGCTAGCGGGCCAGAAGCGGCGCCAAGACGGCCCTTATTGCGCTTGACCCCGGCATCGCTGGCAAAACCCAAGAGCACAGAACTGCCGGCCGTATAACCAGACGCTTCAACCTTTACGACCTGAAATAATCGCCGCGTATCGCCTTGCTCGGATGCGTCATTGCGGCCTTGCCAGGGGCCTTGAGCTATGTTCATGATACTGAGTCCTCGTTCTTTAGCACCGCTTGCAAAAAAGCCCGCGTACGTTCTTCCTTCGGGCGTTTGAAAATCACCTCTGGCACATCAGCCTCGATGATGCGCCCGCCGTCCATCACAACGACCATGTCCGCCATTTCCTTGGCAAAACCCATTTCATGGGTCACCACCATCATGGTCATGCCTTCCTTGGCCAAAAGCTTCATGACGCTTAACACCTCCCCCACCAGCTCAGGATCGAGCGCTGACGTGGGTTCGTCAAACAACATCACTTTAGGTTCCATGGCAAGCGCGCGGGCGATAGCGACCCGCTGCTTTTGCCCGCCGGACAAACTGGCCGGCATGGCGTGCGCCTTTTCAGCCAGCCCTACTTTGTTCAGCAAACCCATGGACAAGGTTTCCGCCTGGGCGGCACTCATGCCCCGCAAGGTCTTGGGGCCGACCGCGACGTTTTCCAGAGCGGTCAAATGAGGAAACAAATTGAACGACTGAAAAACCATGCCTACCTGAGTACGCAGATTATTAAGCGCTTTCTCGGGCAGAATGACGCCGTTCTCGATTAGCCGTTGACCGCAGATATCGATAGTGCCTTGCTGGGCCAATTCCAGGCCGTTGCAGCAACGCAGCAAGGTGCTTTTGCCAGAGCCGCTAGGCCCGATAACTACCACCACTTGCGAAAGGTCCACCTCCAGGTCCACACCCTTTAACACCTGATTGCTGCCAAACGACTTATACAACTGATTGATTCTGATCATGGCCGGACTTGTCATTGCACCATACCTCCCGCTTTTAAACGCAATTCAATACGGCGCAAAATAACCGTGGTGAAAGTCGTCATTAGCCAATAGATCACAGCAATGACTAAATAAATTTCCAGGGAGCGGTAGGAAACGCTGATGATTTTCTGACCTTCATGCATCAAATCGTGAATCGTCAGCAGCGACACCAGCGCTGAATTCTTGATCAGCGATATGAACTCATTGCCCAAAGGCGGGATCATGCGTACAAAAGCCTGGGGCAAAATAATTTTGAACATGGCTTGTGAAGACGACATGCCCAGCGAACGTGCGGCTTCCATTTGCCCCCGGTCTATCGACTGGATGGCGCCACGTACGATTTCCGACACATAAGATGCCGAATACATGCCCAGGCCAAGAACGCCGCAGGCAAACGCCGGCAATAAAATACCAAAGCGGGGCAAGCCGAAAAACCAGATGAACAACTGCACCAACAATGGCGTACCGCGGAAACACGACAAATAGATCGAACAAAAACCGTACAAAATCTTGCGCTGCGGATTCAACCGGCCTATACCGATCAACAAACCCAGGAAACACGACAAGACCAGCGCGCAAACCGTCACCTCCACGGTGACGGTTGCTCCACTCAGCAAGGCCTCCCAATCGGCAACTGCCGGAGTGAAATCAAAGTTCATTTAGCATCGCCTTCAAACCATTTATCAACAATCTTCTGGTAGGTGCCATTAGCCTTGAGGCGCTTCAATGCCGCATTGAAATCTTTCGTCAGCTCAGGCTGGTTCTTGCTTACCGCAATACCGTACTCTTCAGTAGTGATCTGCTCATCCAATACCGTCAGGTCGGGATGCGCCTGCGCATACAGCTTGGCCGCTGGCTTACCGGTAACTGCCGCGTCCGAGCGGCCGATGCCCACCAGATTGAACATCTCTTCATTCTTCTCGACCTCGACACGCTGCACTTTGGGATAGCTGTCTTGCAGATACCTGACCGACTTGGTGCCTACCTGCACAGAGACTTTCTTCCCGTCCAAATCTTTCAGCGACTTGATGGGACCTTCCTTCTTGGTCAAGACGACCAGCCCGCCGGCATAATATGAATCGGTGAAATCAACGACCTTCTTGCGCTCGTCAGTAATGTAGATGGCCGACACAGCAGCGTCCGCACGCCCGGATAGCACCGCGGGAACCAAGCCTTTGAAGTCGATATCGGTCCACTCCAGTTTTTTGCCCATTTCCTTGACCAGGGCTTCGGTAAGCTCGATATCAAAGCCGGTGCGCTGACCGGATTTGGTGAACTCCATGGGAGGAAAAGTCGGGTCGGTAACGATGCGTACGGTATCGGAAGCGGCGTTGCCGATGGCTGCAAAGCTGCTTAACGAAACGACGAGAAGTGTGGCCAATAGCGATTTGCGTGATGTCATGACAACTCCATTTTCACTGAACGAGTTAAAGGCTTTGAAGCCTTGAAGAAATACGCGATGCGACACGCACCGTCATATCGGTAAAAAATTGCATGCGATTGCTGATACGCGTGTTGGGAACCATCAGCGTCACAACGGCCGCCGCATGGCTGCTTTGCTGAAATATTGGTGCGCTGATGCCCCACACTCCGACATCGACCTCGCTATCGGACGTGGCATAGCCTTGCGCCTTTATGGCGGCCAATTCGGCGGTCAGCCGTAAGCTTTCCTCGGCATTAATGGTCTGCTCCTGCACCAGCCGCTTCAGTGCCGCAGTCTGTCCATCGCGGCTCATGAAAGCCAGTAGTGCTTTGGCTGAAGCGCCTCTGCATAAAGGCAGGCCGCGCCCTTTTACAAATGAACAGCGTAAAGGCTGCTGGCTTTCCACCATGTCCAGGCAAACTGCCTGATTATTTGCAGCGACCAACAGGCCTATGGACTCACCACTGCTACGCGAGAGTTGCTCAAGCTCCACATGGGCTTCTTGCACCAGATAAGAGGACTGGTCGAACCCCCAGGCCAACGGCAGACACATGGGACCCGGCGCATAACCATTGTTGCCGTCCACCACAAACCCCCATCGTTTCAATAAGGCCAACTGTCTGTAGAGTGTGCTTTGCGCCAGACCGGTCTCTGCGACCAGCTCGGCCATCGATACCGAACGCTCCAGCCTCGCGAACGTCGCCAACACGAATAACACGCGTTCGGCGCCGCCTTTAGTCACCTGTTCTTGAAGATGCATGAATGTGTGCCCGGAAACCAAGCTCGGAGTAATTGGATTTCTGCTGTGAGACGCGATCAAGAATATAGAAAAATTCCCAAAAAATGCAACACTAATTCCCAATTTTTGAGAATTAAAGGGGAAACCCTTAGCATTATTTTTGAAAATCGCCAGGCAGGCTATCTATACTCACCGGACCATTGTTTTACCGAAAGGCCACTTGCATGCTGCTTTCCCTTGAACTCTTGAATAACTTGGCACAACAGCATGGCGATGAGATCGCTATCGAAGATGCCGCCAGCCAAGTCAGCTATACCGAACTGGTAACGGCAGTCAATGCGCTTGCCGTGGCGCTGCAAGTCAAAGATCCCACGCCGGGGTCCCGCGTCGGCCTGTGCGCCGCCAACTCCATGGAATACATCGTCAGCATGCTCGCCATCCTGGCGGCCGGAAAAGTGCTGGTGCCCATGAACTGCCATGGCACGTCCGAGCAAATGCACCAGATTCTCGTGGACACCCATCCCAGCACCATCATCGTCGACGATCTGGGCAACGAACTGATCAAAAGCGAAGACGAGCTGAAACTCCCGTTCTCGCAGTTCCCCGGCCTGGTCCTGACCTATCGCGACCAAGTGCCTTCTCACATAGTGGTATGAGGGTCCAGCGAATATAAGTAGTGGCGGAAACGATCGTAGTGGTTAACCAGATCGGCAACGACCTGGTCGGTGTGATAACCATAAATGTCGTAACCGCGCCCACCCTTATTCAGGAATACTTCGGTGCGATAGAAACGTTTATTTTCACCCTCGCGCCGGGCAGCATCGGATAAGGCAAAGGCCGGTATGGGCTGGCTGACCAATCGCACTGCATAAGTAAAATCCTCTGCGTCATCCCCATGGCGAATAACCAATTGCACGCCATCGTCGAGACGCAGCATTTCCGCCTGGATCTGACGCTTTTGCAATTCAGAAGTCACCATGCCAAAAGCCTCTGTAACCGTCTTGTCGATGAAGGTATTCGCCTGCGCCTTGGTCGGGTGACTGACAATGCTGCTAAGGCGTTGGCGCAGCGACAACCCGCCTTGAGAGGCGATCAGGGGTGCGGTCGGAAGACTGCGGCTGGCCTGTATCGAGACCTCGTCTCGCAGACCTTTGAGTATGCCGTAGCACATCAACAGCATGACGACACATAGCGGCAGCGCGGCAATCACCGCGACAGATTGAATCGCCTCAAGGCCGCCCGCCACAAGCAGGCAGGCCGCCACGCCGCCGCAAGCCAGCGCCCAAAAAATCCGCAGCCATAGCGGCGGCTCTTCATCGCCCTTGGAAGTGATCATGGCAATGACCAAAGCCCCCGCGTCGGATGCCGTCACGAAATAAACCGCGACCAAAATACCGGTGATCCAGGCCAGAAAAGTAGCCCAAGGCAGATAATCAAACACGGTAAACAAGGCCAGCGGCAAGTTGGCTGCTACCGTCTCCGAAATTTGGCCGTGCGCCACATTCATATCCAGCCATATTGCCAGATTGCCGAAAATGGTAAACCAGATAAAACTGAAGCCCGCCGGGGCGAACAAAACCCCTATCAGGAACTCCCGTATCGTGCGGCCACGGGATATACGCGCAATGAACATCCCGACAAACGGCGACCAGGAAATCCACCAACCCCAGTAAAACAGCGTCCAGTCCCCAACCCAGTCGGACGGCTCATAAGCGTAAATATGAAAAGTCCGGGCGACGAAGGCATGGAGATACAGGCCGATATTCTCGACAAACGCGCGCAGCAGGAACGTAGTGGGGCCAAGCGCGACAATGAGCAGCATCAAGAACGCCGACACGATGATGATCAGTTCACTTAGCCGCCTGATGCCATTGTCCAGCCCGGTTGCCACGGTAAAAGTCGCCAATAGCGTAACAATGGCAATCAAGATCAATTGTATGAACAGGCTTTGCGGCAACCCGAACAGGTAATTCATGCTGGCGTTCAGTTGCGACACGCCCAGCCCAAGAGATGTTGCCAGCCCGGCCAGAGTGCCGACCACCGCGAAGATATCGATGACATCGCCGATGGGGCCGTGAATACGATCGCCGATAATGGGATGGAAGGCCGACCGGATCGCCAAAGGCTGCCCTCGCCGATACCCGAAATACGCTAGCGCCAGTCCCAGAACCGCGTAGATCGCCCAGGCATGCACGCCCCAATGAAAAAAAGTGATCTCCATCGCATCACGTGCCGCTGCGGCGGTGCGCGGCGCAGCATCGGGAGGATGGGCAAAATGCATGATGGGTTCGGCCACGCCATAAAAGACAATGCCTATACCCATCCCGGCGCTAAACAGCATCGCCACCCAAGTGCCATATTTATAGTCGGGTACGGAATCATCGGGCCCCAGCTTGACCTTGCCCAGATTGCTCATGGCCAGTCCCAAAAGGAACACCACGAAAATGCCAACCGACAACATGTAGAACCAGCCGATCTCGTTGATGATCCACTTATTGATACCAGCGAACAGGGCTGCGGCGGCCGTAGGCTGAATCACTGCATACACAATAAGGCCCAGGGCAATGATTGCGGAGCCGATGAACGTAACTGGGGCGACACCACTGATATTCAATCGCAAGAAACGCTCCTGTTAGGGAAAAGAACGCATACAACACTGGCCATGCGCAATTTTTGAGCAGAGGTAAGGGCTTGCCCTAGCTTATTCCGGGATGCAATAGCGTGCAAATGAAATTTGCGAATTTCAGTCAAACAAATCCTTCCAGGCCCAGAGGCAACCAGACCTGCTCCTATAATGAGGCGCTCGGCCATCATGGCATTCGCTTTCAATACTACGGAACCTCATTATGTCTCCTGCCTCTCTCGATGAACTGGGAAAACTGACTCTGCGCCTGACCATAGGCATACTCCTGCTGATGCATGGCATCGCCAAGTTGCTTCATGGCGTGGGGCCTATCGAAGGCATGATGGTGGCTCGCGGCCTGCCTGCTTTTCTTGGATGGGCCGTCTATGTTGGCGAGCTGTTGGCGCCGTTGTTATTGATTTTCGGTGTCTATACGCGCCTGGGCGGGCTCTTGATCTTCATTAATATGATCGTCGCCATCGCGCTTGCCCATACCGGACACCTCTCCCAGATAACCGGCACCGGTGGCTGGCGGCTTGAACTGCAAGGCTTGTACCTGTTTGGCGGCTTGGCGGTTGCGTTCTTTGGCGCTGGCCGCTACAGCGTCGGAGGCAAAGGGGGCCGCTGGAATTAGCTGGTGAACCCCTGCACGCCGATAAGAAGCTGAACAAGGAATCCGAATATGAATACGCTTCAACGCAAACCGCGCATAGGCCTTGCATTAGGCAGCGGGTCGGCTCGCGGCTGGGCTCACATCGGCGTCATCCAGGCACTTGAACAGGCAGGCGTGCGCCCCGACATTGTGTGCGGCACCTCTATCGGCGCGCTGGTAGGCGCGGCCTATTCGGTAGGCGAGTTGGACCGTTTCGAAAAATGGGTGCTGGGCCTGGGCTTTAAAGATATCGTGTCGTTCATGGACTTGCGCCTGAACGGCGGAATGCTAAAAGGCGAACGCCTGATGGCATTCTTTCGGCGCAATTTCATCGACTATCCCATAGAGTCGCTGAAGATGCCTTTCGGAGCTGTCGCTACAGCACTACATTCGGGAAACGAGGTGTGGTTGCGCAATGGCCCAACGGTCGACGTCGTACGGGCTTCCATTGCCCTGCCCGGGCTGTTTTCACCGGTTTGGCACGACGGGCAATTGCTGGTCGACGGCGGACTCGTCAACCCTGTACCGGTGTCGCTGGCGCGTGCCATGGGTGCCGACATAATCATAGCGGTCGACCTTAACTCCGACATTCTGGGCCGGCATCTGAATCGCAATGCTCAGCAAGAACCCGTCGACCCGGTTGGCAACGCATGGATGCGCAAACTGCAGCAAAATCTCAGCACGCTGCTGCCCGAGCCAACCGCCGATGAGCAACGGCTGCCATCAATGCTTGATGTTGTGGCCACCAGCCTGAATATCATGCAGGTACGCATTACCCGCAGCCGCATGGCGGGCGATCCTCCTGACATCGTCATAGCGCCAAGGCTCGCCCATCTGGGATTGCTGGATTTTCACAGGGCCAAAACAGCCATCGACGAAGGCCGCCGCGCCGCCAGCGCTTGTATTCCCAATCTGGTTGAACTTGGCTTAACGCAGACAACTACACACCATCGCCCTGGGAAAGCTTGACGAAATCACTAGGGGTAATGCCAAGGTTTTTTCGGAACATCGCGGTAAAAGCGCTTTGCGTCTGGTAGCCCAGGTCAAGGGCAATGCTGAGCACCTGCCGCCCTTCCGCCAGCCACTCCAGCGCGGTCAGCAGCTTGGCCTGCTGCCGCCACTGGATAAACGACATGCCCAATTCGCGAACAAACAGGCGATGCAAGGTGCGCTGGTCGTAGCCCAGATCCCTGGACCACTCCTGTAGGGTGGTCATGTCATCAAGATGCTCCTGGATATGGCTGCAGATTCGGGCCAGGCGGTGATCTCGCGGTACAGGCAGATGCAAGGGCAAGTCCGAATAGCCATTGACCTCTTCGAGCAGCAAATCTATCAGCAATAAGGTTCGCCGGCACGGCTTGGCCCTGACGGGAGTAATCGCCATGGCGGTGATGACTTCCCGGAATAGCGGCGAAACCGAAAGCATGCGGCTGTCGGTCGGAAAGCCTGGGAAGACATCGGGATTGATAAATACCGACCGCAGTTGCACTTTGCCCAGCATGCGCACTTTGTGCCTAACGTTAGGCGCCAGCCAAAGCGCCCGCCCTGGCGGAACAACCCAATACCCATCAGTACTTGCCACCACCATCACGCCACTCAGGGCGAATTTCAGTTCGCCCATATCGTGGCCATGGCCGGTCAGCACGGTCGAGTCTGCAAAGTCCCGACTAAGGCCGCCTACCAGCACACCGGTGCCTACCGCAGCACCGGCATTGAGTTGCGACATCATAACGAATACCTATCCCCCGCATACCGGTCTGTCGCGGCATATCCATAATGATTCTAATAGGACGCGTATTTATAGCCATGGAGGAAAACCCCTGCTATACAAAGCACCTAATCAATACACGTCGGTGAACTGTTTGAGCACATCGGGATTCTCAAGCGTGGAAACGTCCTGGGTTACCTCCTGTCCTTCTGCCACAACGCGCAATAGACGCCGCAGAATTTTCCCCGACCGGGTCTTGGGCAAATTGTTCCCGAACCGAATGTCGCGCGGCTTGGCTATCGGCCCCACCTCGCTCGCCACCCAGTCGCGCAGTTCTTTAGCCAGGGCATCGGCCTTCTTGCCTTCCGGCACCTGGCCTTTCAGAATCACAAATGCCACGATGGCCTCACCCGTTGTCGCATCGGGGCGGCCTACAACGGCTGCCTCTGCCACCAGTTGATGCGCCACCAGAGCAGATTCGATTTCAGTGCCGCCAAGACGATGTCCGGAAACACTGAGCACATCATCGGTGCGACCCATGATCCAGTAATAGCCATCGTTATCGCGCTGCGCATTGTCGCCGGCCATGTAATAGCCTTTGAGTTCAGGCGGGAAATAGCTGCTTTTGAAGCGCTCCGAATCGCCCCACACGTTCCGTATCATGGCGGGCCAGGGCCGCTTGATGACCAGATAGCCCCCGCGCCCGTTAGGAATATCTTCACCGGCCTCGTTGACGATACCCGCTGATATACCTGGTAACGGAAAAGTGCATGAGCCCGGCTTAAGCGGCGTCGCTCCGGGCAAGGGCGTAAGAATATGCCCGCCGGTTTCCGTTTGCCACCAGGTATCGACAATCGGGCATCGGCTGTTACCCACATTGTTGTGATACCAGATCCAGGCTTCGGGATTGATAGGTTCCCCTACCGAGCCTAGCAACCGCAAACTGGACAGGTCATAACGCTGCGGATGCGTAGCCGGGCTGACTTGGGCAGCCTTGATCAGCGAGCGAATGGCGGTTGGCGCCGTATAAAAAATGCTGACTTTATGACGCTGGATCATTTCCCAGAAACGGCCGGCGTGAGGGTAAGTGGGTATGCCCTCGAACACCACTTGGGTCATACCTGCCGCCAAGGTGCCGTAGGCAATATAAGTATGGCCAGTAACCCAACCCACATCTGCGGTACACCAGAAGACATCGTCCGGCCGGGCATCGAATACCCATTTGGAAGTTAACGAGGCCCAAAGCAAATACCCTGCGGACGAGTGCTGCACCCCTTTCGGCTTTCCTGTAGAACCCGAGGTGTACAAGATAAACAAGGGATGTTCGGCCTCGACCGGAACAGGTTCACACACATCGGATTGCCCTGCTTCCAGTTCATGCAGCCACACATCGCGGCTATCGTTCCAGTCCACCTGCGTGCCGGCACGCTTGTACACGATCACTTTCTTGACGATATCGCCACCCTCGTCGGCAAGGGCTTCATCGACCGCGGACTTCAGCGCAATGGGCCGCCCTCCGCGCAATTGCGCGTCGGCGGTAATGACCAGTGTCGCGCCAACATCCACAATGCGCTGATTCAGGCTCTTGGACGAAAAGCCGCCAAATACGACTGAATGGGTGACCCCAAGCCTTGCGCACGCCTGCATCGCAGCGATCGCCTCGATGGACATGGGCAAGTAAATAATCGCCCTGTCCCCCTTGCCATAACCCAAGGACTTAATGCCATTGGCGATGCGGCACACGCGAGCATGCAACTGCCGATAAGAGATATGTTCGACCGCGCCGTCATCGGCCTCGAAGATAATGGCGCTCTTGTCGGCATTGCCGTTTTCAAGATGAACATCCAGGCAATTTTCGGAAACGTTCAGCTCGCCGTCTTCGAACCAGGTGTAGAACGGCGCTTGCGATTCATCCAATATCTTGGTGAAGGGCTTACGCCACTGTAAATGCTCATTGGCCAGACGCCCCCAAAATCCTTCGGGATCGCGGTCGGCCTCTTCGCATAGCGCTTTATAGTCTTCCATGCCCGATATCGCCGCGCCTTCAACGGCAGCGCGGGACGGCGGAAAAATCCGATCTTCCACGAGAATGGAATCAATAGTAGACGACATTACATACACTCCTGCATTGACTGAAACATGACTCAGGCAGCAGCGCCCAGATAACGATTCATGATTTCCGGCTTCTGCTGCAGCTCGGCGGTGGTGCCTCCGAACACCACATGACCTGTATTCAAAAGATAACAACGGCTGGCCATTGACAGCGCGGCAGCCACGTTTTGCTCGACAACCACTATGGTTCGTCCTTGCTGTGCAAGATCCTGGCATACCTTCATCAAGTCGCGCACGATGAGCGGGGCCAGTCCCTCGAAAGGCTCATCAAGCAGAATCAATTGCGCATCGCGGATCATGGCCCGCGCAATGGCAACCATCTGCTGCTCGCCACCCGACAGCTCGCGTCCCTTGTTATTTCGCCGTTCGTCCAAACGCGGAAACGTCCGGTAGATTTCAGAGAAACTCAGAGGACTCTTCGCCGTCATCGCCGCGAGCTGCAAATTTTCGTGAACAGTAATGCCCCCGATTACCCGCCGCTCCTCCGGCACCAATTGCAAGCCCAGCCGGGCTATCAGATGCGCCGGCATCTGCTGCGTTGGCGTTCCATTGAATGTGATAGTGCCCGATTGCGGCGTCAAGGCACCCGCTATGCTTTTCAACAGCGTGGATTTACCCGCGCCATTGCGACCCAGCAATGCCACCACTTCATTTTTTTGGACGTTGAGCGACACGTCGAACAAGATGTGCGAATCACCGTAAAAGGTGTTGATACCATTGACTTCGAGCAGACTCATGATTCGTCTACGCCTCCTAAATAGGCTTCCTGGACTGCCTTGCTGTTGCGTATTTCTTCGGGCGTACCTTCCGCAAGGAAATTGCCGTCATACAGGACAGTGATTTTGTCGGCCAATTCGAACATGGCATCCATATCGTGCTCGACGATCAGAACAGTTCTTCCACGCCGTATGCTCTTCAGCAGGGCAACGGTTTGCACACGTTCTTCCGGACTCATACCCGCCAAAGGCTCATCCAGCAACAAGACGTTTGCACCGGTCGCCAGCGCCAGTCCAATTTCGACCCGCCGCTTTTCGCCGTACGACAATTCATGCACCAGCGTATCGGCCTTGTGAGAGAGCTCGACAAGTTCAAGTGCCGCCTCAACCTGTTGCCCGTAACCCGAAACGCCATTCAAGCTGGCCAACGCATCGAAGCGGAAAGAACCGCGTTGCTGGCCCAGCACCGACATAAGAATGTTTTGCCGCACCGTCAGGGCATCGAACAGTTCATTGACCTGATAGCTCTTGCTCATGCCCAACTGGCACACTTGCGTGACGCCTATGCCGGTAATATTGCTGCCACGCAGGAACACTTCGCCCGATGTCGGCTCGATCTCGCCCGCAAGCATTTTGAAGAACGTCGACTTGCCGGCACCGTTAGGGCCGATAAGGCCGCGCAGCTCGCCTTCTTCTATCGATATGGACACCCCCTTGACTGCCTTGAGACCGCCGTAGTGCTTGGCAATATTATTCGCTTGCAGCACTGGGGTACCCGCAGGTACAGGCTTTGCGTCCCGCATGACCAGTTGGGTGCTCTTGCGATGACTTGGTATGGTGCCTCCATTGCCCGCATCGATAGCCCGCGTCAGTCTGCGTGTCATGCGTTTGTCTCGCCAGGCTATGTACTCCCCGCAAATTCCCCGGCGGAACACGGTAACCAGCACGACAAAAATCACACCCAAGATCAGCCGCCAATACGCTCCGACCGCTTCCACGAACTGCAACACTTCGTACAAGTACAGCCAGATCAACGCGCCAAGCAAAGGTCCGAACAAGGTGCCTGAGCCGCCCATTACCGTCTGAATCACCAGTTCGGCGGAGGTATGCAGATTGAACGCATCTGGAGGCATGTAGCCTTGAAACAGGCCCAGCAGGCCGCCGGCCACACCACCATAGGCCGCAGCAACCACGAATACGGCTAGCTTATAACGCTGAATTCTATGGCCTACCGCCATGGCGCGCCTTGGATTGCCGCGGATAGCTGTCAACACCACGCCAAAGGGCGACAAGGCAATGCGCCGGGCGATAACAAACCCTATGAAAAACATGCCTGCGAGAAAGGTATACATAGGCCAGCCTGGCTGGATCAGTATGCTGTAGAAACCGAAGTCGAGCACCGGCTCGGGAATGCCCGGAATGCCGTTTTCACCGCCTGTCCATTCGCGCAACGGCCCGAACTCAAGGAAGTAAATCATTTCGGCAAAGGCCAGCGTACTCATCGCAAAGTAGATACCGCTACGTCGCAGGGTAAGGTAGCCAATCAGCAAGCCCAACACCGAGGCCACCAACATGGCTACCACCAATGCCAGCAGCATATTGGGAATCAGCCCAGTGGTCAGCAGATAAGCGGTGACAAAACTGCCTGTGCCATAAAAAGCTGCCTGCCCGAATGAGAGCAAACCGGCGTAACCAAACAACAAGTCGAAACCCAGGCCGAACAGCCCCCAGATCAAGACACGGCCCAGCAAATCCGGTCCGGCCCCAATTAGGGGTGCCAGAAACGGCGCCACACCCAAGACAACCGCGGTGAAGAACTCGACGCGGTAGCGGCGGCGCATGCCGCCGACAGGTGCCGGCGCGGCATGTCCCAGGCCATTGGAAGCATTTGCTGCGGCATCGAGCGCCACAGAATCATTCGACTGGCTCATGCCCTACCCTCCACACCCAATAGACCCTGGGGTCGAAAAATAAGCACCAACGCCATCGCCGCGAACAGCATGACATCGGAATACACAGGATTGACAAGTGAAGTCAGGCTCAATATTTGTCCGGCGATCAAGCCGCCCAGAATGGCGCCGGGAAAAGAGCCCACGCCACCAAGCACAACCACCACAAAAGACTGAATCAGTATCCTGAAGCCCATGTCTGGCACGATGGAAACAATAGGCGCATAGATCATGCCGGCAAAACCCGCTGCCGCGGCGCCAACGCCAAACACGACGAGGAAAGCACGTTGTATATTGATGCCCAACAACCGAACCATCAGCGCGTCTTCAATGCCTGACCGAATAATCAAGCCAAGGCGTGTGCGGTACAGCACCATCCAGCAAAGCCCCAGAGCGCCGGCCGCTATTGCCAAAATCTGGATTCGATACAAGGGATACACGACAAACCCCATGTCGACCACGCCCTCGCCCCACGAGGGTATGGGCACACGCTGGCCAACGCCGCCGTATATGGCACGGATAACTTCAACCAACACAATACTGATGCCGAACGTGACCAGTATCTGATCTTCCACGGGGCGTCCGTAGAACCGCTTGATCAGTCCCCTTTCCATGATAAGTCCCACTAGCATCGCCGCTACAGCACCGCCAGCGATGCTAAGCACGAAAGAACCAGTGAAAGTAAACACGGAAAAGCCGGCATAAGCGCCCACCACAAACAATGCGCCATGCGCAAAGTTGATGACGCCGAGCGTGCCGTAAATAATAGTCAGACCGGCCGCAATGAGGGAGAGCAGCACCCCCAGCGCGAGACCATTGAACACTTGTG
>NZ_JBEBUX010000064.1:0-22159 GCF_040393045.1 Pollutimonas bauzanensis
CCCGTCAGGACTGCCAGTGTGGTCCAGTAAAGTGCAGCGCGTGTGTTGGCTGCTGTGATATCAAAGCCAAGAATTCGCTTGAAGTCAGTAAAACCGTTGTTGCCGCCGAAGCCCGTGTCATTTCGGAAGAAAAGCAGCATCGCAGCAAAAGTCATTGCCTGCGTAATGATCGAGAAATACACGCCTTTGATTCGCGAGCGAAAAGCGAAATAGCCAAAGATGAATGCCAGCACGCCAGGCACCAGGATCACCAGCAACATTGCATAGGCGAAATGATCTGTAAAAGCCCAATACCAGGGGTATTCTTTCCAGTCAAGAAACACCATAAAGTCAGGAAGGCTGCTTTGGTACACACCATCGCGGCCAATGGAGCGCATCAGGTACATGCCGTGGGCATAACCGCCCAGCGCGAAGAAAACCCCGTGGCCCAGCGACAGAATGCCGGCATAACCCCAGACCAGATCCAGGGCCAGCGCCGCCATGGCATAACACATGAATTTTCCCATCAAGCCGACCGCATAGGACGAAACATGCAAGGGGTGGTCAGCAGAAAAGATCAAGTTAAGTAAAGGCAATAAGGCCAGCACAATGACGACTGCCAGCAGGCTCGTCCAGGCGGCTGGAGAGAACAGGCGTTGCCGCATCAGTAATGCACCCGGTATGGCGGTATGAGCGATGGTCATTCGACACTCCTGCCGCGGGGCGCGAAAAGGCCTTGTGGCCGTTTTTGAACAACTAGCACGATAAGCACCAGGATGGTAATTTTCGCCATGACGGCCCCGGTCCAGGGTTCGAGGAATTTATTGACGCTGCCCAGACCCAGGGCTGCGATGACGGTGCCTGCAAGCTGACCCACACCGCCTAGTACGACAACCATGAATGAATCTACGATGTAGCCTCTTCCTAAGTCTGGTCCGACATTGCCAAGCTGCGACAAGGCAACTCCGCCGAGACCTGCGATGCCCGACCCCAGGCCAAAGGCCAGCATGTCGATACGGCCTGTTGGCACCCCAACGCAGTCGGCCATGCGGCGGTTTTGTGTGATGGCCCTGACGAACAGCCCGAGCCGTGTGTGGTTCAGTAAAAGCCAGACGAAGAAAACCACCAGCAAAGCGAAAACAATAATGGCAAGCCGGTTGTAGCTGAGCACCAGTCCGCCCATCAGCGTCATGCCACCCGTCATCCAGGACGGATTGCTGACTTCGACGTTCTGTGCGCCGAACAGCGAGCGCACGGCCTGCATCAGGATCAGGCTGATTCCCCAGGTCGCAAGCAAGGTTTCGAGGGGGCGGCCATATAGCCATCTGATGACGGTGCGTTCCAGCGCCATTCCCACCGCAGCCGTAACCAGGAAGGCCATGGGTAAGGCGGCAATAACATACCAATCAATCCAGGCGGGCGCATACTGCCGGAAAAAGAGCTGGATCAAATAGGTAACGTAGGCACCTATCATCAGTAGTTCGCCGTGAGCCATATTGATGACGCCCATCAGGCCAAACGTAATGGCCAGGCCCAGGGCCGCCAGTAACAGTACGCTGCCCAGGCTCACGCCATAGAACAGGTTGCCGGCCCATTCTATTTTCTTCAAATGACGATCGATGCGCGCCAACGCTATCGTGGCGGCTTCCCGTACGGCTACGTCTTCTTCGGCGTAGGCGCCGTTCCCGTCTTTGGAAAGCATGCCCGATAATATCGACCGGAAGGCTCCGCTATTGGTATTGCCTAGCGTTTCGACGGCATGTATGCGTGCGGTGGGGTCAACGCTTTTCAGCTCCAGGCTTGCCTGTGCTATTTCCAGCGAGTTGCGGACCTCGGGATCCGTTTCTTGGCTTAATGCCTTGGTGATGTGGGCCAGGGTCGAGACTTCGCCGCTCTGTTGCAGGCGTTTGGCTGCCGCCAGGCGCACTTTGCTGTCTTCAGAAAATAATTGGGAAACGGCTAGCGCGCCGGTAATGCCCTTACGTATTCGGTTGTTGATAATGATGGTATCTGCGTCGGCGGGGAGGGATGTGGCCTCGCCCGAGGCGGCATCTATTGCCGTGTTGTCCGCCGCTACGACAATAATCTTGCCTTGCTGTGTGGCGTACAAGTGTTGGTTGTTCAGCGCGTCCAGTATCTGGGCGGCTCTCCGATCAGGTATCTGGCCAAGCTGCATGACGGTTTGCAGCTTGGCATTGGTGTCACCGTCCGCCAAAGGCGCCAGTAGCGCCGCGTCGATTGTGGTAGCGCCGGCCGCCAGGGCGAAAGGCGCTGTCGATAGCATTACCAGCGTTAGTGCTATCTGACGCAGAAGGGTTAGAAACGTGGTGGGGCCCATGGCGAACTCATTCAATTAAAGATTTTGCTTGTTTTCGTTGCCCGCGATATAGGGGCTCCAAGGCTGGGCGCGTATTGGCCCTTTGGTTTTCCAGACAATATTGAATTGACCATCACTATTGATCTCGCCAATGAAGACAGGCTTGTGCAAATGATGATTAGTCTTGTCCATCTGGACGGTGAACCCATCAGGGGCGGTAAAGGATTGCCCGCCCATAGCGGCGATCACCTTGTCTACGTCGGTCGTTTTGGCCTGTTCGACCGCTTGTTTCCACATATGAATACCGATGTAGGTTGCTTCCATTGGGTCGTTGGTAACCACGGTAGAAGCATTCGGCAGATTCTTGGCTTTGGCGTAGGCCTTCCACTTATCGATAAATGCCGTGTTAACGGGATTCTTGACCGACTGGAAGTAGTTCCATGCGGCCAGGTGTCCCACTAAGGGCTTGGCATCGACCCCGCGAAGTTCTTCTTCGCCGACTGAAAAGGCAACTACGGGAACATCGGTCGCTTTCAGGCCGGCGTTACCCAGTTCTTTATAAAAGGGTACGTTCGAATCGCCATTGATAGTCGAGATCACGGCTGTTTTTCCACCCGTGGAAAACTTCTTGATATTGGCGACGATGGTTTGATAGTCGGAGTGTCCGAAAGGTGTGTAGACCTCTTCAATATCGCTGTCTTTAACACCTTTCGAATGCAGGAAGGCGCGCAGTATCTTGTTTGTAGTGCGTGGATAGACGTAATCGGTACCTAGCAACACAAAGCGTTTCGCGCCGCCGCCGTCTTCGCTCATTAAATATTCGACAGCTGGAATGGCTTGCTGATTAGGTGCGGCGCCGGTGTAAAAGACATTCTTTTCCAGCTCTTCGCCTTCATACTGCACAGGGTAAAACAGAAGGCCGTTCAGCTCCTTGAAAACCGGCAGCACTGATTTTCTCGATACCGAAGTCCATGCACCGAACACCACGGATACTTTGTCCTGAGCCAATAACTGGCGGGCTTTCTCCGCAAACAGAGGCCAGTTTGACGCGGGGTCAACCACTACTGCTTCCAGTTGCTTGCCGAGGACGCCGCCATTGGCATTGATTTCATCAATGGTCATTAAGGCGATATCTTTCAACGATGTTTCCGAAATCGCCATCGTGCCCGAGAGCGAGTGGAGGATTCCGACTTTGATCGTGTCAGCAGCCAATACCTGGGGCATCCAGCCTGATAGCGCTAATAAGCTCATAGCGGTCAGCTGTTTAAGAATCAGTCTACGTTTCATGGTGACTCCAAAGAGAAAGAAAAATCGGTCATCGAGCACCGATTCAGACAAATCCCTTTGGCTTACGCAAGTCTTATGCCAGTTTTTTTGCAGGGTTTGAGGCGAGTACAGTCTCTTGTATGGCCGAAAATGATTCCGATTGGGCAGGGGCCCGGTTCACATTGGTGCGCAAGCGGCAATTGGGCGTCGTGATTGCTCCACAACGGTGCAGAGCTAGCCATAGCCGCTAAAAACATGG
Source organism: Pollutimonas bauzanensis (assembly GCF_040393045.1). GTDB lineage: Bacteria > Pseudomonadota > Gammaproteobacteria > Burkholderiales > Burkholderiaceae_B > Pollutimonas > Pollutimonas bauzanensis_A. The sequence continues at coordinate 3,822 of NZ_JBEBUX010000064.1, forward strand.
GCCGTACAGGCTAGTAATTGCTGTCGGGACGCCGGGCTTTTGGGCCCGGCGTGTGAAGTGTCATAAGAGGCTCTAAAATAGGGGAACAGTAACGATCCTCTACGGTGACAGATTTTGACCTCTACTTCCGATCCAGTGAATGCTTTTGTCCGCCCCGACTCCTACTTGACCCTGCACTATCGTATTGAATTGGTGACAGGGCCTGCGGCAGGTTCGGTGTTTGCCAATACTTTCGATGGCCGTCCGGCCACCTTGCAAATGGGCATGGGGCAATGGGCTCCAGGCATGGAAGCCGCCTTGCTGGGGCGTGCAGAAGGCGAACGCTTTTCCTTCGACCTTCCTGCCGCGCAGGCCTATGGCGAGCGCAACCCTGATCTTTTGCAGCGGGTTACCCGCGCCATGATGGTTGAACATGCCGATCCTGAATCCCAGTTCGAACCTGGCGATATGGTCGAATTTTCGGCGCCTAACGGCGGCCGGTATTCGGGTGTGCTGAAAGAACTCGACGAAAACACGGCTTTGTTCGATTTCAACCACCCTATGGCGGGTTCCGACCTGCACATTGAAGTGTCTTTATTGGGAGTCTTGTAATGACACAAAATAGCCTTGCCAACCCTAATCTTGAAGTCGTCCTGGCGCAGCCGAGGGGATTTTGCGCAGGGGTTGACCGCGCTATAGATATCGTCGAGCGGGCGCTGGAACTGCATGGCGCGCCGATTTATGTGCGTCATGAAATCGTTCATAACCGCTACGTGGTTCAGGATCTGAAGCAAAAGGGTGCGATTTTTATTGACGAATTGCACGAAGCTCCGGCCGGGGCCATTGTGGTGTTTTCGGCCCATGGCGTGGCGCAGGCTGTGCGTGTTGAAGCCGAGAAAATGGGTTTGAAGGTGTTCGATGCGACTTGTCCTTTGGTAACCAAGGTGCATATCGAAGTGGCCAAGATGCGGGCGGCCGGACGCGAAATCATCATGATTGGTCATAAAGGCCATCCTGAAGTCGAAGGCACCCTGGGCCAGGCGGATGGGGGCATGTACCTGGTAGAAACGACTGCCGACGTCGAAGCCTTGCAGGTTCGCGACCCCGCCAACCTTGCTTTTGTGACGCAAACCACGCTGTCGGTCGATGATGCCGGGGCCGTGGCGCAGGCGCTGCGTACCCGTTTTCCATTAATCGTCGAACCCAAGAAAAGCGATATTTGTTACGCCACGCAGAATCGCCAGGATGCAGTCAAGATCATGGCGCCAGACTGTGATCTGGTGCTGGTTGTGGGCAGCCCGAACAGCTCCAATTCCAATCGCTTGCGGGAAGTGGCCGAACGTAAGGGCGCAGCCGCCTATCTTATTGATGGCCCCGAAATGATAGATCCGGCCTGGCTCGCACAGGCCAGCAGGGTAGGCGTGACGGCAGGTGCGTCGGCGCCTGAAGTCTTGGTTAACCAGGTTATTGTCCGTCTTAAAGAGCTTGGCGCGGTTTCTGTACGCACATTGGCAGGTACGCCGGAGAACGTGTCTTTCCCCTTGCCGAAAGAACTTTCCCGAAAGATAAAGGAGTCGTAATGAAGCTTTACAGCTACTTTCGCAGTTCTGCGGCGTATCGAGTCAGGATTGCGTTGAATCTAAAGGGGATTGCTTACGAAACCGTACCGGTGCACCTGATGAAGGACGGCGGTCAGCAATTTTCGGAAAGTTATCGTCAATTGAACCCTACGGCATTGGTGCCTACGCTGGTGGATGGCGACGTGACTATTGGGCAGTCAATGGCCATTCTGGAATACCTTGAGGAAACCCATCCTCAACCCGCATTGTTGCCTGCTGACGCCAAGGGGCGAGCCAGGGTGAGGGCTATTGCGCAGCTTATTGCCTGCGATATTCACCCTTTGGATAATCTTCGAGTGCTCAAGTACCTGAAGCACGAAATGAAGGTCAGTGAAGAAGCCAAGAACACCTGGTACAAGCATTGGGTGGAAGTTGGATTAACGGCTGTTGAAACCATGCTGGCAAGTCATCCGGACACCGGCCGTTATTGCCACGGCGACCAGCCTACCTTTGCCGATTTGTGCCTGGTGCCGCAGGTTGCCAACGCACGCCGATTCGACTGCAATCTTGATGCCATGCCCAACATAGTGCGTATTGATGCCGCTTGCACCGAACTGGCCGCGTTTCAGCAAGCGGCGCCAGCCAATCAACCAGATAGCGAAGGCTGAAGCTTCAGCCACTTCCTGATGTAGTCGAACCGGTCGAATCCCCAAAATGGCTCGTTATCGATAATTATGAATGGTGCGCCGAATACCCCTCGGGCTATGGCATTTTCGACCTCGGTTTTTAATAGTGCTTTTGTTTCTTCTTGTGCGATGCCGGCTGCCAGACCGCCGGCATCGATGCCCATTTCACCGGCAATGGCCAGCACTACGTTTACGTCGCTGATGTTGCGCTGTTCAGAAAAATAAGCGCTAAACAGGCGTTGCGCCAGTTTCGTAGCTTTATCGCTGTCGTGTTGTTGCAGGAAAAGCACTGACCTTGCGGCGGTGACCGTTCCTATGGGAAATGGGTCGGGTTGCCGATAAGGAATATTAAAAAGCTTGGCGGTGCGCTCAAAGTCATGGCGCGCATAGTCGCCCTTCAGGGGGATTTCGGTCAACGGGGCTGAGCCAGAGGCTTTGAACATGGGGCCCAGCAAAATCGGCCGCCAGCGCACTGTGCGCCCAAATTCGGCAGCCAGGCTTTCTATTTGCGTGCTGGCAAAATACCCATAGGGCGATGAAAAATCAAAATAGAAATCAATAGGATCAGCCATGGATGTGTATTGTCTCGCTAAAGAGTAATTGGAATTCTATAAGCATGGTATGCACGTTTTCGTATTGACGCAATGTCGGTATTGGTTCGCCTTCTACCCTCGAACGGCAGGGCTATTCATGGTTAAATGTCTTTCTATAATTTATGCAAAATCGAACCGTGCAGTACGGCCGAGTTGTTTCTATCAGACAGGAAAACGATGAAAAAAAGTACAGGCGTAGTAGGTGTAATAGTTGTGCTGGGCGCTGCCTATCTGGGAACGACCTGGTATGTGGGAAAAGAAGCTCAGAAGACTGTCGAACGGGTCGTGGCGCAAGCCAACGAGCGTTTCGCCAAAGCATTGGGGACAGACCTTGGCGGCAGCAGCCTAACGCTGAAGATCGACGATTATCAGCGTCGTTTTTTCTCATCGGATGTGACTTATACGTTAAGCCTGAAAGACGAAGACGACAAACCTATTGAACTCATTTTGCGCGATCACCTGCAGCATGGTCCATTTCCTGTAGACGCTCTGCGTGTTGGCGATTTTATGCCCATGCTGGCGTATAGCCAGTCGGAACTGGTGGCATCACCCTCCACGCAAAAATGGTTTGATAGCCAAAACGGCAAGTCGCCGGTGCATATCGATACCCGTATCGGTTTTGCTGGTACGGGCAAGTCGGTCTGGACATTTTCTCCCACTGAACTGGTCGAAGGCGAAGACAAGGTCAGCTTTAGCGGCGGCACCATCGACGTCAGTTTCAGCAACGATTTCAACGACAGCACATCAACAGGCCGTTTCGATTCTTTCGCGCTGCTCAATGAACAAACTGGCAAGGGTGTGAAAATCAACAACTTTGCCGGCAATAGCGTGGCCAGCTCCAGCGGTCAGAGCGACGTCAAGACGAAAGGCGGCGCCACGATAGACTCGATGGTAATTGGCGATGCTGGCGATAGCGCCGTCACCATCGAGAAACTGTCCGTTAACCTTGATAGCCAGCAGAAAGACAAATTGCTGGATGGCTCGGTGCGTTATGACTTCGGTCGCTTGGTGGTGGGCGATAAAGATGTGGGCAGCCTTTCCGTAGGCGGTAGTGCACAGAAACTGGATGTGGATGCGCTTACTGCTCTGGCTGCTGAGTACGATGCGATTCAGGCCGAGCAAAATGTTTCTGATGACCAAGAACTGGTGCTGACCGATGCTCAAGAGGCTGTCTTGCGTCAGAAACTGATGGACGTGCTGGCATCGAACCCTGCTGTGGCTATCGACCATTTGGTCTGGAAAAATGCCAAAGGCGAAAGCCGTGCAGCGTTGGCGCTGAATCTGGCCAAGCCAAGCAATCCGCAAGAGCAGCAGGTTGATGTCTTGCTCGCCGAGGTGCTTAAGCGTGTCAAGCTTGACCTGACGCTATCCAAGCCTATGTTTGTTCTGGCTGCTGTGCAGGCCCTGGGTGGTGAAGCGGAAATGATGGCCGCCATGATTTATGACCAATATATGGGGCGTTTAGATCAGACGGGTCTGGTCAAGGTCGAGGGTGATACGGCCACCACCGCTATTTTGTATGAAAACAATCAGGTTGACCTGAATGGTCAGAAGATGTCGGTCGCTGAATTCATGCAACGTGCGATGAGCATGATGATGTAAGTGCCACAGACTTGCAATCTGGCAGCAGATCTGCTGCCAGGCAGGAAGCCCGTTTGAATCCCCGTCGCTGGCAGGGAATCAAACGGGCTTTTTCATACCTGTTCGGGAATCAGTCGCGGACTGTGTGCCAGACTTCTTTGAAATCTTCTCCGGCACGGTCGCCAGGCTTTTTGTCGGATTTGAACAAGTACAAAGGCTTACCATCGTGCGCCCATTGTCGAGTCCCGTCTTCGCGGGTGATGATGGTGAATTTATCGCTGGGGGTCGCATCCTGGGCTGCACTCAGTGGAGGCCAGTTGTCGGCGCAGGGGCCATTGCATGTACTTTTTCCGCTATTTGCCATGTCCTTGTCAAAAGTATAAAGCGTCATCCCCTCCTGATTTACCAGAATGTCGCCGCTTTTCTTGATGGGGGCATCCGCCGCCAGGACCGATGTGCTGGCCGCCAAAGCTAGTGTCAAAATCGTCAACAGTTTTTTCATAGCAGTCTCCAAGGTTGAGTACAGCAATTTGCTAGCCTACTCCAAAAACAGGGAAATCCCTAGCCCTTAGCTTGTAAAGAACTGGGCGGCGAGGCCGTTAATTTCCTATACAGAAGAATGGGCTACTAAAAGCTTCATCGTCATGGAGACAGAAGTGACAACTATGAAAAGAAAATGCCCTAAAACGGGCGGGGCGTGGTGGACCAAGCGTTCCCTGGCGGTAAAGCTGTTTGTTGCGACGTCGGTGGTAACAGTGGCTGTAATGGTTGCGATCACTGCAATTATGGCGTGGCAAAGCCGAAATGCCGCAATCGATACCGTCCAGCGTGAAATGATTGCAGCGCTGGCGAGCATGGATCAGTCACTGCAACTGGTTTTTTCCAGCGCCAGTGAACGTGGCAAAGAGCTGATCCCTCTGATGGAGCGTGAATTGGGCGGAATTCCCGTACTGGATGGCAGTACGACAGATACCGAAGAGGGCGGCGAAGTTCCGCTGCTGGTGGTAGGTGACCGTATCATCAATGGCGATATGGACACCCTGCTGCGTATTAATGAAAATACAGGTGCCGATCCCGCCGTTATTGTTCGCTCGGGTACTAAATGGGTGCGTGTTGCTACGTTGCTGCGCGACGCCAAAGGCAATATCCGCCTGGGAAGTGCGGTAGACCCAACAGACCTGCTGGCCCGCACACTGGATTCTGGTAATTCGTACAGTGGCCTGGTGCAGCGCAATGGGAAATGGTATGCCATGAGCATACAGCCACTGAAAGATGACACAGGCACCGTTTATGGCGGCTTGTCGGTGCGGGTAGACGTGCACGCACAGGTCGACTCTCTCTTGCAATGGATTTCAGAGGCTACTGTTGCAGGTCACGGTACGCTGGGCATATTGCAGCACTCTCCCGATGGTAAGGAATGGGTACGTATTGCAGGTCGTCAGGGTAAAGCGGGTGATCGTCTGGCGGCAGGTCTTCCTGCAGCAGATGTCGCGGCGCTTGATCGCTTGTATCAGCAGCCCCAGGGTTTTTCTGACGTGACGCTGGGCGAGGATGCCACGCGCAAGTTCATGTCCTGGAGCACTGTAAAAAACTGGAACTGGCTCATGTATGGGGTGGGCGATCAAAGCGCCTTTCTACAGAAAAGCCGCGAACACTTATTGATGCAATTGTTATTGATGCTGGTAGGCACTTTGCTGATATCCGTGCTGGTCGGATGGCTGGCTTCCCGCACTTTGCGTCCTGTGCGGCAGGTTATTCTGGGCATGGAAAGATTGGGCCAGGGCGACCTGACCACAGGTCTTCCCGACACTCCTATCAATAGTAAAAACGAAGTCCACGTTTTGCTGGAGAACCTCAAGCGCACACAGCTGGGTCTTGAGAACACCATTGCTACGGTACGCGCAGGCGTTGATGAGATCAATGTAGGCGCCCGTGAAATTGCTTCTGGCAATACCGATCTTTCCAGCAGAACCGAGCAGCAGGCGGCATCTCTGCAGGAAACGGCAGCCAGTATGGACGAGCTTGCCGCCACCGTAAAGCAGAATACCGATCATGCCCGCCAGGCAAATGTACTGGCGGATACTGCGTCGGCGGTAGCTCATCGCGGCGGCGAGGCGGTATCCCATGTTGTGCAAACTATGCAGCGCATTTCCAGTAGTTCTGGAAGAATCGGCGAGATTGTCGGTGTGATCGATAGTATTGCCTTTCAGACCAATATCCTGGCGTTGAATGCGGCTGTTGAGGCGGCGCGTGCCGGTGAACAGGGCCGAGGTTTCGCGGTTGTGGCCTCCGAGGTGCGTTCGCTTGCGCAACGTAGCGCTGAGGCGGCAAAAGAAATCAAGAAGCTCATTCAGGACTCTCTTGCTGAGGTCGACGCCGGCGCAACGCAAGTGGAGGGGGCCGGCAAGACCATGGGCGAACTGCTTGCCTCGGTGCAACGCGTAGCGCAAATCATGAAAGAAATCGCATCGGCGTCCGATGAGCAGTCAACGGGCATCGAGCAGGTCAATCTTGCTGTAACGCAAATGGATGTAGTGACGCAGCAGAATGCCGCGTTGGTAGAAGAAGCGGCCGCTGCCGCAGGCTCATTGCAGGATCAGGCAAAGCGTTTGGCCGAGGCCGTGGAGGTGTTCAAGTTATCCCCGAACGCAAGGCCGGTCATTGAGATGGAAAGCGCATTGCGGCTGGCCTGACTGCGCAGCGGGTCTTGAGGCCGCGCTGGGCATATTGCATTATGCCGGTGTGCCGCCTGCTCCTAAGTCCCAGTACAGGCCGGTCATTATGCCTAGCCCTTCACGCAGGATAGCCGGCGGCAAGTGTTCGTTGGGGGCGTGTTGTGAGCAGCCAGGGTAGGAGTGGGGCACCCATACGGTACGCAGTCCCAGGACATCGGTAAAAATGTCGTTGGGTAGCGAGCCGCCCAAATTCGGCAGTATTGCGGGTTTCTTGCTACTGGTTTTTGCTATCGAATCTGCCGCCCATTGCACCCACGGATCGTCCGGGTCGATACGGGTCGCCTGGAACATGGATTCGCGTGTGGTGATAATTTTCACCATGGGAAAACCGTGCCTGTCCAAGTGGCGGCGCAGCGCCGGGAGGATGTCGTCGGGATCGATACCCACCACGAAGCGCAATTGGCAACGCGCCCAGGCTCGGGGGGGAATGGCGTTGACGGGCATTTCCGGGTTGCCTGTCTTATAAGCCAGTGTTTCGAATGAACACCACCCGAATACACGCTCGGCAGGAGACAAGCCCGCTTCGCCCCACCACGGTTCGATCGTAGGGCCGTCCGCGCCGCCGTCCACTTCGCAATCGGCCAATGCCCGACGTACCGAGGCCGGCAGTTCTTTGGGCACCCATTCATGGATGAGGATCTGGCCGGTGGGCGTGGTGAGGCTGGCAATTGCATGGGCAAGTTGAATGCCGGGGTTGGAAATCAGACCTCCCCAATTTCCGGAGTGATGGCCGCCTTGGCGCGCGTCGATGACAAGGTCGAAGTTGACGCTGCCGCGCGACCCCAGAAAAATGGTGGGGCGTTCCGCGCGCAGGCGCGGTCCGTCCGATGCAATAAGCAGATCGGCTTGCAGAAGCTCTTGGTTTTCGGCGCAGAGTTCGCGCAGCCCTGCAGAACCTGTTTCTTCGCCCATCTCGATCAGATATTTGGCATTAAAGCCCAACTGGCCGCGAACTTCCAGTACCGTGCGCAACGCTTCCATATTGACGGTGTGCTGGCCTTTATTGTCGGCAATGCCTCGTCCGAACCAGCAGTCTCCGGATTCCGTGAGCGTCCAAGGCGAGAGTCCGTCTTTCCATTCAGGCTCCAGCCCGCGGATAACGTCGCCATGGCCATATCCAAGCACTGTAGGCAGTGCGGGGTCTTCTATTCGTTGGGCAAACAGGAATGGCGCCGCGGCTTTAGGATGGCGCAGTATCTGACAGGTGAAGCCCATGGACTCGAATGCCGGGCGCATTTCGGTTTCCAGATAGTCGCCCAAGATACCAGCCCGGTCTGGGTTCTGGCTTTCCGTAGGAATGGCGATACGGCGGGCAAGGGTGGCCCGGAACTGGCCAGAATCGAAATGCTTATGCGCGTGTTCGATGGCATGGGTACGAGTCATGATAGGGCATGTCCTTCTTGTGTTTCGCAGGCATATAAATGACAGGCTACTTCTCCCTGGCCCCCTGCGACAAGGGCTGGGCGTTCGCTGGCGCAGTGCGCCAAGCGTTCTTGGCAACGCGGATGGAAGGGGCAACCCGATGGCGGGTTGATCGGATCGGGAAATGACAGGCCAAGACCCATATCGGGAATCCCCAAGCCTGTTTCGGGTGTCAGCACCGACGCCAGCAACGCCTTGGTATAGGGGTGCCGCGGGTTGTGGAAAAGACTGTCGGTTTTTGAGAACTCGACGATACGCCCCAGGTACATCACAGCAACGTGGGAAGCGATATGCTCGACGACTGCCAGGTTATGGCTGATGAACACATAGGTCAGATTGAACTCATCGCGCAAGTCCATCAGCAGGTTCAGGATTTGCGCCTGAACGGAGACATCCAGCGCCGAGGTCGGTTCATCGCAAATGACGATTTCTGGATTCATGACCAAAGCGCGGGCGATTGCCACACGCTGGCGCTGGCCGCCCGATAGTTGTCCCGGCGTGCTGTCTGCATGCCGGGACGGAAGGCCGACCCGCTCCATCATGTCCAGCGCTTTCTTCCGGCGCTCGGTTGCCGTGCCCAGGCCATGAACCTCAAGGGGAAAGGCAACAATCGAGGCAATAGTGCGGCGCGGATTAAGAGAGGAATAGGGATCCTGGAAGACGGGCTGAACATAACGCGCCAAGGCGCGCTTGTCGACGTCCTTGATGTCCTGGCCGTTTATGCTGACCGAGCCTGCAGTGGGCGGCGTCAAACCGAGCAGCATGCGTGCCAGGGTGGATTTGCCGCAGCCGGACTCGCCGACGATGCCTAGCACTTCGCCGCGTTGTACCTTCAGGTCAACGCCGTTCACGGCATGCAAGGTTTGCCGGGGCTTGAACATGCCAGTATTCACCGTAAAGCTGCACTGCAGTCCTTGTGCCTGGATCAAGGGGTTACTCATACCGTGGCCTCATTCTGAGTTCTTATGCAACGCCAGCTGTGGCCGCTGTCCAGGCTGCGGATCGGTACTGCTTGATGGCAGGCCGCCTGGACATACTGGCAGCGGTCCCGGAAAGCACAGCCTTCCAATTGCCCAATCAGCGACGGCACGACGCCCGGAATAGTGCCCAGCCTTCCACCCGGAGGGGTGCGGCCGGGTATCGGTATACAGCTCATCAGGCCTTGGGTATAGGGATGCTGCGGATTTGCGAAGATTTCCTTTACAGGACCCTCCTCAACAATTTCTCCCGCATACATGACGGCTACCCGGTCAGCGATGCGAGCCACGACGCCCAGATCGTGCGTAATCAACACCATGGCAATCCCGAGTTCGGCCTGCAAATCGGCAAGCAATCTGAGGATTTGGGCTTGTATGGTGACATCCAGCGCGGTGCTGGGCTCATCGGCAATGAGCAATTCTGGGCCGCACATGAGTGCCATGGCTATCATGACGCGCTGGCGCAGGCCGCCGGACAATTGATGGGGGTATTGGGCCAGGCGTTGGCTGGCAGAGGCAATCCCCACCTTTTCGAGCAGTTCTATGGCTCTGTTGAGCGCTTGTTGCTTTGAGACCTTTTTGTGGTGTAGATAATGTTCGGTGAGCTGTTCGCCTATGGTGTAGGCAGGATTGAGGGCCGTCATGGGCTCTTGGAATATCATCGCCATCTTGTTGCCAAGCAGATTGCTGATGCGTTTCTTGCTGGCCAGGTTCAATTCTTCGCCTAAAACACTCAGGTTGCGGGTCAGGCGCTTGGCGTTTTTCGGCAGCAGCCCCATGATGGAAAGCGAGGTCATGGATTTTCCGCAGCCGGATTCGCCTACCAGGCAAAGGGTTTCGCCTCGTTTTACCTGAAACGAGACGTCGCGTACCGCATGCAGGACGCCGCCAGGGGTTTGTATATCGACATGCAGGCCTTGTACATCCAGGACGATCTCGTTGCTGTCCATGTTCAGGCTCTCTCTTCAGGCGTCAGTAGCTGATGCAAGCCGTCGCCAGCCAGGTTGATGGCGAAAATCAGCAAGGCGAGCGCCACGCCGGGAATGGCAATAAGCCAGAAGGAAAAGAACATGTAGGCCTTGGCTTCGGAAATCATCAGGCCCCAAGAAGGAAGCGGGGGTTGCACGCCCAGTCCCAGAAAAGATAACGAGGCTTCGAGAAGAATGGCGCTGGCGGCCTCCAGCGTTGCAATAACGATGAGATGCGGCAAGACATTGGGCAGTACTTCGGAAATGATAATGCGCAGCGTCGATGCCCCCGCCGACTGGGCCGCGGCTACATATTCCAAAGACCGCACTTGTTGTGTGGCGCTACGCATGACGACAGCGAAGCGATCCCATTTGAGCAGCCCCAGCACCAGGATGACGACCCACAGCGAACCGCCGACAATAGCGACCGTGGCGAGCGCAACAAGAATGACAGGCATGGAAAGACGAGTCGTCACCAGGAAGGATACGACCATGTCGGTTCTGCCGCCGAAGTAGCCTGCGAGCATTCCCATGACGGTGCCAATAAGGCCGGAAATCAACGCCACGCTGGCGCCGATAAGCAGTGAAATGCGTGCACCGTAAAACAGGCGTGAAAGATAATCGCGCCCCATTTGGTCGGTTCCAAGCGGGTGCAGCCAAGTCCCCTTGTCGTACCAGACCGGTGGCACGGTGCGATATGCGAGGTCCTGGGTATAGGGGTCATGGGGCGAAAGCCAGGGGGCGAAGAGGGCGATGATCATAATCGCCAGCAATAAGCCTCCGCCGAAAGTCAGGGCCTTGTTATGCCATATACGTTGCCACATCGTGCGCCGTTTCGGGGCAGTGCCTAACGATGGCGGCACTGGGCTTGCAGAGAGAACAGTTGGTATCGACATGAATCAGGACACTCGTATGCGTGGGTCAAGCCAGGCATTGGCTATATCGGAAGCCAGCGTCAATAACACATAGATCGCAGACAGCAGCAGAACAATGATTTGCATGACGGGATAGTCTTTGTACGTAATGCTTTGATAAGCAAGATATCCCAGGCCATCCAGGGCGAAGATGGTTTCGATCACCACAGAGCCGCCCAGAAGATAGCCCAGCTGTACTGCCGATAGCGCGACGACTGGAACGATGGCATTGCGTAAAGCATGTTTGAAAATGACGCTGCGGGCTGGCAGGCCTTTAGCCTTGGCAGTACGGATATAGTCGGCGCTAAGGACCTCTATCATGCCGGCGCGGATAAGGCGCATAAAGGCGGGAGCGATGTAGTAGCCCAAGGCAATGGCAGGCATGACAAAGTGCTGCCAGGTACCGCTTCCCGATACGGGAAGCATGCGCCACGAAATCGAGAACAGCATGATCAAAAGCAAGGCGAAGAAAAAGTTGGGCAGTGCCTGGCCGAGCACGGCGACCGCCAGGCACAGTCGATCGATCCAGCTGTTTTTATAAAGCGCTGCCAGCACCCCTAAAGGGACGGATACAAACAAAGCCACGGCCAGGGCGCTAATTCCAAGCAGCAGGGTGGTTTTCAGCTTATCGAAAATAAGCGGGCCGACTTCGGTTTTAAAGTACACCGATGTGCCGAAATCGCCTTGCAGGAGCTTCCAGAGCCAATCTGCATACTGGATGACGACGGGACGATCCAGGCCATAGGCCTTGCGTATCGTTTCGATATCTTCCTGGCGCGCTCCTTCGCCTGCAAGGGCTATTGCCGGATCTCCTGAGAGATGCAGCAGCAGGTAGGCGATGATGGAAACCGTCAATGCCACCAATAGCGCCAGTCCTAACCGTTTGAACATGTACCCAAGCATGGTTTGCCCTTGTTGCGTGGTCCCGCAAAGTAAAGAGCGAACCCGGTGCGGTGGGTTCGCTTTGCGGTGGATTTACTTCCAGCTTATTTCCCAGAATCGGACCAGTTCATCGGGATAGGGGGTGAAGTTGATGTCCTTGCTCATGACGTAATTGACAGGCAAGGACCACAGGGGGATGGCGTAAGCCTGTTCTGCAATGATGCCCAGCGCCTCTTTGTAAAACTCGGTACGCGGTTCCAGTTTGATTGTGTGATCGCCTTTGTCGAGCAGGTCGCGCACCTTGGGGTCGCGGGTGATGTCGTCGTTTCCGAAGCCAAAATACACAGGGGTAGAAGCCGAAACGTCATTCACTAGATTCGATGCCCAGGTCTGGTGAGTAAGGGACGCCTTGTTGGCGCGAACCATGTCGCGCATGGCGGCATATTGCAAATAGCTTAGCTTGGCCTTGATACCTACCGCTTGTAGGTAATTGATGATGGCTTCAGTCTGATTGCGCTCGCGATACGCCACGATGTCGATGTCAAAGCCATTTGGGTAGCCTGCCTCGGCCAATAGTTTTTTCGCCAACGCGGGGTCGTAGTTATAGGTCGTTGCGCCCTCATCAGTGCAGGCAACTTGGGAAGGCGTGCAAATGGTGTGCAGGATCTTCGCACCTTCGCCAACTATGTTTTTGATGATGGACTCACGGTCGATAGCGTGAGCGATGGCCTTGCGCACACGTACGTCCTTAAGTTGCGGAGCTGGTGTGCCATCGAGGATGTTCATTTGCATGAATACGATGCGCATGGTGTTGCCGCTGATTACCTGCAGATTGGGCATGGACTTGATTTGCTCGGCCTGGTCTTTGGGCACATGCATGATGAAGTCCTGGCCACCGGAAATCACTTCGGCCATTTGCGTTTGCCGATCAGGGATGAAGCGAATCTCGACCTTCCCGATTTTTGGCTGCTGTTTTGGCGAGTCTTTGAAGTAGTCGGTGTTTCGTTCCAAAGTGATGGATTTTCCGGGTATGTACTCTGCGACTTTGTACGGCCCTGTTCCAATCGGTTTCGCATTCATGCCTTTCGGACCGACTTCTTTGTAGTATTTGGCCGGATGAATCGCCACTGTGGTGGACAGGTATTCTTTAGCGCCAGGAAACGGTTGCTTACTGATAATTCGTATTTTGTACTGGTCCAGCTTCTCTACTTTTTCAATCCAGCTAACGTTTTGCTGGGTTGTGGCTTTATTTGCCGGATCGGCGACGAAATTGAGGGTGTACACCACCGAGTCGGCATCGAAGGGCTCACCGTTGTGAAATTTGATCCCCTGGCGCAACTCGAGCTCCAGGGTGCGATCATCGATCTGTTTCCAGCTTTTGGCCAGTTGACCTTTGTATTCATTGGTCATCGGATCGCGGTAAAGCAAGGTGTCCCAGACATTGGCCGCAATAATGACGCCGATGCGCACATTATTGAAATAAGGGTCGACGCTTTCAGGGGCCTGGTCATAGGCCATGCGCAAGGTGTCGCTTTTTTTATCCGCAAACGCCGGATTTCCGGCACTCAGCAGGCCGGTTGCCAGTATGCATGCCGCGACCCGGATCGCCTTTTTCTGCAGAGACACGCCAGACGCTTTGATTTTGGTTTTCATGTTTGCTCCTCGTTACCTTTTGTTGGTATACAAACTAGCGAATCCCATCAATACGATATTGGGATTTTTCTTGGGTTTTGCGCACTGCCGGTTTTAAAGGCATGGAAATGATAAGTTCTATTTTTTGTCGCGGCAAAAACCGCTTGCGCGGCAGGATGCAGATGCTTATTATGGTGTTCTATTTGTATTTTGTATACCAGATATTTTGCTACATAAACACGTGATTTCCCTAGGTTCCCATGCGAGAACTGGACGATTAACGCTAGAAAGTGAGGTATGAATGCCGAATGAAGCAATGCAACAAGCGATTCAATTTGCGGTCGACCACGAGTCGCCCTGGGATAGGGACATTAATGGGAACTTTGGGGTGCATTTACATGACCCCGAGCCCTGGAATCGCTTGCTTGGGCCTATTCATTCACGCGGCCCGGTTACGGGGACGATACTTCTGGACGGCAAGCCGCTCGCGTCCTGGGGTGAGCCCAAGCGCGCCGACCTGACCTTCAGCGTAGCCAAGACGTACCTTGCCTTGCTTGCAGGTGTTGCCCACGATCGTGGTCTGCTGCCCGACGTTGATGAACCTGTGGGCGCGCGCGTACCGGATATAGGCTTTGACGAGGGAAACAATGCATTGGTGACATGGGCGCATCTTCTGCAGCAAACCAGCGAATGGCAGGGCGAACTGTTTGGCCTTCCTGATCAGGCCGACCACTATCGCGCGGTTACCTTCGGCAAGCCTCCTGCCGGCAAGAAGGGCGACCTGCGGCCACTGCAGCGCCCGGGCACCTACTGGGAATATAACGATGTCCGCATCAACCAGTTTTCTCTGGCCTTGCTGCATTTATTTCAGCGCCCACTGCCCGAGGTATTTCGCGAAGCCATCATGCAGCCTTTGGGTGCTACCGAAAACTGGAACTGGGTGGGGTACGACAATGCCTGGGTAGATATAGCCGGCCGGCGCGTTCAATCGGTTCCGGGCGGTACCCATTGGGGCGGAGGCCTTTCCATCAGTAGTGAAGACCAGGCGCTAGTGGGTCAGATGCTTCTGGATGAAGGCAGCGTCAATGGCAATCGGATATTGTCAGCCGATTGGATACAGCGCATGCGCACGCCCGGCGAGTTGGCGCCTTACTATGGCTATCTGATATGGCTCAACCACCAGCAAAAGGTATTTCCTAGCGTCCCAGCATCAAGCTATTTTGCGGTTGGCGCCGGCAGTTCGTTTACCTGGGTAGAGCCAGAACGGCGCATGGTAGTGGTGGTTCGCTGGCTTAACTCGGCGCATGCTGACGAGCTTTTCGGCAAGATATTGACCGCAGTCGATACGCTGGCCTAATTATTGACGACATCAGCCTAGCTAAAAACAAGCAAGGCCAAGGCTTCATGCAAAGCCTTGGCCCCTTATAAAGCCGTTGTGTTATTTGACCATTTTCTGGACGCGCTGGACCAGTTCCGGATTTTGTTGCAGGGCTTGGTTGATGCCATTGAATTGATCGACGGTCATTCCTTCCTTGTGGACCGCTTCAACCATTTTCTCGTCGGCTTGCTTATAGACTTCCTGTTTAGTCTCTTCTGACTTTGAGGCTTCCAGTTTAGGCGTGTATTCCTGAGAAATCATAGCGATTTTCTGAGACGCGCTGACGAATTTTTCGAGCTGCGCATCGGAATAGTTTTGAGCAGGTGCAGGCGCGGCTGCGGGGGCTTGTTGAGCCATGGCTGAACTACTGAGTATGCCAACAGCAAGCGCGCTAGCCGAAAGGGTGGTGGTGATCCATTTCTGCATGCAATCTCCTAATAATTACCGTGAATAACGCTTCTATCATGACAGTAATCAGCAGGTTTTCAAGGGTTTCCCCGTAGGTATTGTTATCGAAGGGCAACGGGGAGTAACGCTGCTCCGCGATTTATTTGCGGTGAATAGTCAGAATATTGGCGTCTTCGTCCGGCATTTACCCTGTGCCGGGTAATAGCGCGTATGCTAATGGGGCCATTTGGCATGCAATACTGTCGTTCAAGGAGTTTTTCGATGGCAAAAGGTCAATTACGCGGAAACAAAGAGGCGAAAAAGCCTAAGCAGGCCCCTAAGCCTGTTGCTCCGTCATCCCCATTCGGCTCAACGGCAAATAAAGGCGGTGCGCAAACTTCCGATGCAAAGAAAAAATAGGTTGCAGTTAAGCCTGTTTTTGTAGCGTTAGTAAACAGGGCGCTTGCTCGCCCTGTCAACGAATTGTTACTGACTTACCGTGGCGACAGCGCCGTCCCTGAGGGGGAAGCAGATCTTAGAAGTGCTGCTTGATGATCTCGGAGAAAGCGTCTTCCGCCGACAAGCCGTTATGCATCAGGTCGCTGATGGTCGCAGAGTGCTTTTGAATGTCGTCCGGCAGGTTGTCGCGGTTTTCTTTGAAATAGGCATACTTTCTGTGTTCTACGGTGTCAACGGGCTCCGCCGCTGGCGCTTGGGTGCTGCGGCTGCGGGTGGTGCCGCTGCTGCTTGTTGTGCTGGGGCGGCTGACACGTGCTCGAGCGGCAGCTTTTGTTCCGCCGCCAGTCATTGCTGCTTTAACGGCTTCCAGCGTAAAGATGCCCGAAAGCGTGTCGCTGACATTGCCATCGGTATTAAGGCTCATCAGCAAGTTCTTCTTGTCGAACGCCATTTTCTTGCCGGCCTTGTTTATGACTTGGTAGTTCGGACGTTGTGCATTGCCGGGAAGTTCGAACTGCACACTAGTGCCGTATGCTTCCATTTTTTCTATGACGTCTTTCAGGAAATCCGCGCCTAGCGAATCAAGGTTGCCGTTCCAGCGTTTACTTCTTTTCGTGTTCAAGATGGGTTGCTTCCAATACTGTTATCAAAATCCGGGGACGTAGTATTTTACGCTGTCTTAAGGGAAAACCCCGGGGAGTTTTGAATATTGGCGCCAATCTTGCCGCGGATGTGTAAATTAGCTGTTGGTAGCCAACAAACCTTCGTTTTCAATAAAGGCAATAACGGTATCCAGCCCTATGCCATTTTTGATGGTGCCCATGACAAAGGGACGATCGCCGCGCATGCGTTTGGTGTCTTGTTCCATGACTTCCAGCGAGGCGCCTACATAGGGTGCGAGATCAGTCTTATTGATGATAAGTAAGTCGGATTTGGTGATGCCTGGGCCCCCTTTGCGAGGGATTTTTTCGCCTGCAGCGACATCGATAACGTAGAGCGTCAGGTCTGACAATTCGGGGCTAAACGTGGCAGCAAGGTTGTCGCCGCCTGATTCCACGAAAACGATGTCGGCATTGGGAAACTTATTCAGCATCCTGTCTATGGCCTCCAGGTTGATGGAGGCATCCTCGCGGATGGCGGTATGCGGACAGCCGCCGGTTTCGACACCCATGATGCGCTCTGCTGGCAGGGCGCCAGAAATAGTCAACAGGCGCTGATCTTCTTTGGTGTAGATATCGTTGGTGATGGCAATGATGTCATATTTTTCTGACATTTTCTTGCATAGCATTTCCAGCAAAGTAGTTTTGCCGGATCCGACGGGGCCCCCTACGCCGATGCGCAGGACAGGCAGCGATTTGGTACGCAGTCGGGTTGAAACGTTGGGTTGTGTTTGAGTAGTCATAGTGCGACCTTCAGGAGCGGAATAGACGAGAGTATTGGGTTTCGTGCCGGGATGAAAGGATGGCGAACTGGGGGGCCAGCGTGTAGACCCGTGGTGGGCTCTGAGCTGCCCGGTCCAAGGCTTCATCGCACACAGCGGGTATGTACTGGCGCACTTGGTTCAAAATACGCTGGCCGGCCATTTGTCCGAGCGGAATGGTTTTAATGGCCGCCATCACCTGGTTTTCGAGCCAACTGAACAGATAGGCGGCAAGACCGGCTTTTTTTTCGACGCCCAACGCATGCGCCGCGTAGGTATGGGCGCTAGGAAAAGTCACAGTAGCTTGTTCAAGCAGATAGCTGCGCACATCGGCATTGCCCCAATTCAGGTCAGTAGCCAGCTTTACCAAAGACCAGCCCATTTGCTCGGTTTCCTGGCGTATTTCCTGGGTTTCACGTGAGGCGTGGAACCATCTGTTCCAGTGCGTAAGCTGTTTCCAGTCGGTGTTAGCCCAGCCATCGAACAGCAAGGCCCATACCGGCGCCTCGCATTGCGCTATGACCAGTTCCAGTTGTTGCTGAATCCACTGGCCGGCGTTGCCTTCGTTGGTGACAATGCCTTGGTCTACTGCCGCTTCAAAGCCCTGAGAATAGCTATAGCCACCTATAGGTAAGGCAGGGGATGACAGTTGCAGCAGCGCGGTGAGTTGACGGGTTTCCATACGCTGCGCTTACTTGTGTGTGTGCTTGTGGTGGTGCTCGTGGTGATGCGAGCAGTTGCCATGCTCATGATCGTGAGCATGGTC
>NZ_JBEBUX010000065.1:0-21999 GCF_040393045.1 Pollutimonas bauzanensis
AAGCCTGCATAAGCAAGCAAGGCCACCAGCGGCGTCCAATGCCATATATCCATCAGAAGGACTGTCAGCCAGGCTTGGGTGGGGTTGCTGGCATAGCTGTAATCGATGCCCATCAGCATTAACGCTCTTCCCATCAGACCGATATCGGCACGGCCAAAGATCTGCCAGATTGTGCCCACGACATTCCATGGAATCAGCAAAGACAAGGCAACCAGCACCAGCACCGCAGACGATTTCCAACCGGTCGCAGGCATGGACAAGGCCAGCATCACCCCCAGCGGAATCTCGATAGCAAGCACCGAAAACGAAAACACCAATTGACGCACCAATGCCGCATGCAAGTCCTGATCGCGCATGACAGCGCTAAACCATTCTGTTCCGACAAATACCGAACGGGTCGGGGAAATCACGTCCTGGACCGAATAGTTCACGACTGTCATCAAAGGAAGAATGGCGGAAAACGCAACACACAGAATCACCGGCAACACTAGCCACCAGGCCTTTTGGTTGACAGGTTTGGTAGACATACTCATATCAGCTCCTCGTCCTGGTAGAAGCAAGAATGCGGGCCCAATAGCGCAAGCCCGATCACCGCACCGCTTTCCGGCAAATCATGCTCCAAACCCAGCCGGGCACGTATCAAATTGGAACCGACGCGAGCCGACAACAACTGATAGGTGCCTATGTTTTGCACTTTTTCGACCGTCGCACGTACAACACCCGGCTGCCCTATTTCCGCCAACCGGGTGTATTCAGGGCGTATACCCAGCTTCAGCGCCCCCTGAACCAAGGCCATGCCAGGCGGCATCGCCAGCGACTGCCCGTCGTCAAGCCTGACAGCGCCTTGCGCCACTTGCACCGGCACGATGTTCATGCCGGGAGAGCCGATAAAATGTCCAACGAAAGTATGGGCAGGACGCTCGAACAAGGCTTCAGGCGTACCGACTTGCACCACTCTGCCGCGCGACATGACCATGATTTGCTCGGCGAAGGTCAAGGCTTCGACCTGATCGTGAGTTACATAAATAAGCGTGAGCTTCAGTTCATGGTGAATCTGCTTGAGCTTGCGGCGCAATTGCCATTTAAGCTGCGGGTCGATCACGGTGAGCGGTTCATCGAATAACACAGCGGCCACATCTGGCCGGACCAATCCGCGACCCAAGGAAATTTTCTGCTTGGCATCCGCCGACAAACCCGCCGCACGCTGGTCCAATTGATGGCTCATTTCAAGCATTTCGGCAATTTGGCCTACCCGGGTCTTGATTTGGTCGACCGGCATTTTCCGGTTACGCAAAGGAAACGCCAGGTTCTCGCCGACTGTCATGGTGTCGTATACGACCGGAAACTGAAACACTTGGGCAATATTGCGTTCTTGCGGTGTGACATTGGTTTTATCGATGCCATCGAACAGCACAGTGCCTTGCGACGGCGCGAGCAGGCCAGAAATAATATTGAGCATGGTGGTCTTGCCGCAACCTGACGGGCCGAGCAACGCGTATGCCCCACCATCGCGGAAAGTCATTTTCAAAGGCAGCAAAGCATAATCATCATCGCTTTGCGGGTGAGGAACATAGGAATGGGAAAGATCGAGATCGATGCGGGCCATTTCATCGTTTCCTTGCCGGCGGCGCCAGTAGAAGGTCACCCTGCGGATCAAACACCAGTACCGAGGTAGGCGCGAAGTACAAAACGAGATCAACGCCAATATTGAAATGATGCACGCCAGTCACTTGAGCGACCAGGTCGCCAACACCCGTACTCAGGTGCACAAAGGTGTCGGATCCCGAAATTTCAGCGAGTTGCACGGTGCCACTCACAGCAATGTCTCCCGAGCGTTCCTGCAAACGCAATGAGCTGGCACGCAAGCCCACCGTCAGGTCGGCGGCCGCTGTCGCCGCGCGCTCTGGAAGCCCTAATGTCATAGCGATGGCGCCAGGCAACTGAAGACCTGACGGGGTTCGAACCGCCTTGATGAAGTTCATTGGCGGATCGCTGAAAGCGCTGGCCACCCGTACGGATTTGGGAAAGTTGAAAACCTCGGTCGCAGGGCCGTACTGCAATAGCTCGCCGCGATCCATGACAGCGGTATACCCACCCAACAGCAATGCTTCGCCGGGTTCGGTGGTGGCATACACAATTGTCGAGTCGCCTACGGAAAACAATTGGGTGAGTTCTTCGCGCAACTCCTCGCGCAACTTGTAATCCAGGTTCACCAGCGGTTCGTCCAGCAACATGAGCGGCGCATCCTTCGCCAATGCGCGAGCTAGCGCCACGCGCTGCTGCTGGCCACCCGAGAGTTCCGCAGGCAAACGATCCAGAAACATGCCGATATGCAGTTTATCGGCCAGCGCCGCGACACGTTCATTTATGTGCTTTGCGCCGCGCAGCTTCAGCGGCGAGGCAATATTTTGTTTGACGGTAAGTGAGGGGTAATTGATGAATTGCTGATACACCATGGCAACATTGCGTTCGCGCACTGATTTGCCAGTGACATCATGCCCGTCGACCAGCACTTGCCCGCCGCTAGGCTTGTCCAGCCCTGCCATCACGCGCATCAGGCTAGTCTTCCCAGCCTGCGTAGCGCCGAGTAACACAGTAACGGCACCGGCGTACGGGCGCAGGCTCATTTCATAGAGCCAAGTCTCGCTGCCCACCTTTTTGCTGATACCCTCAAGCGCCAGCTGCATGGTTTCGCCTCTTTATTTTTTTGTTCTATTCCGCGCATTATTGTTCGGTTTGTATAGATTTGCCCTTAATGAAAACCCTAAGATCGGTTCGTTTTCTTTCGATGTACATTTATTTTGTTTCGTTAAACAACAATAAATATGAATCCGAACCCTCGCCAGCTAAAGCTTTTGCAACATGTGCACGAGCGCCGCTCCAGCAGCGTAGATGAATTGGCAATGCAATTGGGCGTGACCGTACAGACCGTAAGGCGAGATGTGCAGCGGCTGTCCGAGACGGGACTGTTAACGCGCTTTCACGGCGGCGTGCGGCTACCCAATTCCACGATAGAAAACATCGCGCACCACCAACGAGAGAGCCTGCATGCCGAAGGCAAGCGGCGCATCGCGGAAGCCGTGGCGCGGGCAGTGCCAAATGACTGCTCTTTGCTGATCAACATTGGCACCACCACGGAAGCGATCGCCAAGGCGCTGATGCAGCATTCGGGCCTGCGCGTCATCACCAATAACATTAACGTGGCTTCCATACTGAGCCGCAACCAGAACTGCGAAGTCATCGTGGCCGGCGGCGTGGTGCGCCCACGGGATCATGGCATCGTCGGCGAAGCCACTGTCGATTTCATCCGTCAGTTCAAGGTGGACATCGCCCTGATCGGTATTTCAGGCATAGAAACGGATGGCTCGTTGCGCGACTTCGATTACCGCGAGGTCAAGGTGTCGCAAGCGATTATTTCCCACGCGCGCGAGGTATGGCTGGCTACCGACGTCAGCAAATTCAATCGGGCGGCCATGGTTCAAGTGGCGCATCTGAGCCAGATCGACCGGCTGTTTACCGATGCGCCGCCGCCCGATCCGTTTCCCGACTTGCTGGCCCACGCCCAGGTACGCAGCGACATCGCGATGTGATACAACTACTGCCAAATTCTTTTTAGTGGCCGCCATGACTTATATACTTGCCCTCGACCAAGGTACCTCCAGCACGCGCAGCATCGTATTCGACAAGCTTGGGCGCATTGTGTCGCTGGCGCAAAAAGAAATTACACAAATTTATCCCCAACCAGGCTGGGTCGAGCATGACCCGATGGAAATCTGGCAAACTCAGCTGGCAACGGCGCGCGAAGCGATTGCCAAAGCGGGCTTGACCGCCAGCGAAATCAAGGCAATCGGGATTACCAACCAGCGCGAGACCACGGTAGTATGGCATCGCAAAACCGGCCAGCCGATACACAACGCGATTGTCTGGCAAGACCGTCGCGCCGAGCCCACTTGCGCGGAGCTGCGCGAAAACGGATTTGAGCCCGTCATCCAGGACAAGACGGGACTGCGTATCGATGCCTATTTTTCAGGCACCAAGCTGAAATGGATACTCGATCATGTGCCACAAGCGCGCGAACTGGCCCGCAAAGGCGAGCTTGCGTTCGGCACCATCGATAGCTGGCTGATCTGGCAACTAACTAAAGGCGACACGCACTGCACCGATGTCAGCAATGCCTCACGTACCATGTTGTTCAATGTGCATAGCAATCTCTGGGATGAAGATCTGCTGCAAGCACTGAATATCGAACCCTCGTTGATGCCGCAAGTGCTGCCATCGGCCGCAGAGTTCGGATCGGTAAAGGCAGATTTGCTAGGCCATGCCATTCCCATTTGCGGTGTCGCCGGCGACCAGCAAAGCGCGCTTTTCGGCCAGGCCTGCTTTACCGAAGGCATGGCGAAAAATACGTACGGCACCGGCTGCTTCATGTTGATGCATACCGGAAACAAATTCGAGGTGTCGCAAAACGGCCTGGTCACCACTAGCGCAGCGCAAACAAGCGCTCAAACCGAATTTGCCATGGAAGGCAGCGTATTTGTTGCTGGCGCCGTCGTACAGTGGATGCGCGACGGCTTGAATGCGTTCAAGAAAAGCAGCGAAATCGAAGCGCTTGCGCAAAGCGTGCCTGACTCGGGCGGTGTCATGCTGGTGCCGGCGTTTACCGGACTGGGCGCGCCTTATTGGAAACCGGATGCACGTGGCACGATCACCGGCCTGACGCGTGGCAGTACGATGGCGCATATCGCCCGCGCAGCCCTGGAAAGCATCGCCTACCAAAGTGCGGGGCTGCTTCTTGCCATGAGCCGCGATGCCGTGGCGGCGGGATCGGCGCCCCTGACAGAGCTTCGTGTTGACGGTGGCGCTTGCGTCAATGATTTACTGATGCAATTCCAGGCTGATTTGCTAGGCATTCCTGTCGTACGCCCCACCATGGTGGAAACCACGGCGCTCGGCGCAGCCTACTTGGCCGGCTTGACCAGTGGCGTTTACGAAAGCAAGGAAGAATTGTCAGGCTTGTGGCAAGAAGAGCGCCGATTCATCCCCCAGTTGCCGGCAAGCGATGCACAAGCCTTGATGCAGCGTTGGGAACACGCCATTCGCCAAACATGCGCTGAATAAATTAACGCTGCGGCCGTGCGTAGCCTGCTTGCGCAACCAGGACACTTCCGCCCTACAATAAGGCCATTTTACAAATGGTCTATCCATGCTTGCCTTGAACGATGTTGCTCCCCCCCTGCATGCCGTCTGGACGGAAAACGATCAAGCTCGCACCGCGCGCTGGCCAGCGGAAAACAATAGCCCGCCCCCGAAACGCATCATCACCGCTGACGACACATTAAGCGCCGACGATGCTTATCGCCTGGTTAGCCAGGGTACATCCCTGCTATGGCGCGGCGACTTTCACAACGCGCGCCAACTTCTGCAAGCGCTGGCGCGACGCATCGACAAGCCGAAAAAAGCGCCGCGCAAGAAAGCCGAGCTACCCACGCCTTTGGCGGTATTCAACCAGCACCGCCTGCATCAATCGCAACGCACGCAGTTGTTAAACAGACTACTGATCGAATTGGACAGCAACGCCGCCATCGCCCTGCGACGCGCACCCGATGTCGCGGACGCATGCCAGGCGGCTCTTGGGCAAATAGATGAGCCATTTCTGCTTTCGCTACGCGCCCTGCAAGGCATTATCGGCGCGCACGAATGGCAAAAGAAAGGCGTTGCCATACCTGCGCTGGCGCACAACATCCATGTGCACTACGGTGTTTTTTCGCCTAATCGCGGTGAATATATCGACCTGGTCGCGCAAGCGCCCTTACCCACAAAAGAACTTGCCTTCGATATCGGCACCGGCAGTGGCGTACTGGCAGCTGTGCTGGCGCAACGCGGAGTGCGCAAAGTCATCGGTACCGATCAGGATCCACGCGCCCTGGCTTGCGCCCGCGAGAATATTGAGCGCCTGGGTTTAAGCAAGGTTATCGACCTGCAAACCGCCGATTTGTTTCCAGTTGGGGCCAGCGCCCTGATCGTGTGCAATCCGCCGTGGCTGCCGGCCAAACCGACCACGCCTATCGAACGCGCGATTTACGACCCCGAGAGCCGCATGTTGCTGGGCTTCCTGAATGGCCTGGCCGGCCACCTGACGCCTGACGGCGAAGGCTGGCTGATCATGTCAGACCTTGCCGAACATCTCGGACTACGCAGCCGGGACTTTTTATTACAAGCCATTGCCGCGGCAGGCTTGCGCGTTGTGGACAGGATGGATGCGCGCCCCAAGCACCCCAAGGCCGTGGACGAAACGGATCCGCTGCATGAAGCGCGCCGACTTGAAATCACGTCGCTGTGGCGTTTGGCGCGAGCTTGACGGAACAATATCTCCGTATGGTTTATGATGAAATCGTACTAACAACGTATTCGTAAGGCAAAACCTGAATCATGTTGCAAAAAATTATTCTGGCCATCGCTGTATTCATCATCATCCTGGTAGCGTTGACCTTTGGCGAAACCATCGCCTATGAAGCATTTGCGTGGATCTCGCATATAACCGGGATGGTCTTTCACAACTTCTCGGACATCTACTACGCGATCAAAGGGTTCGTTGCCGTCCATGCCGTCAAGGTGCTGATCGCCTTGCTGCTGACCGTGCCCATCAGCTTGTGGATCATCAAAAGCAAGGGTGAAGAGCTTGAGAAGCCCACCAACCATCGCAAGATTGCCATCGTCCTGGCTATTTTCCTGGGTTGGCTGGGTGCGCACCGCTTCTATCTGGGCCAGATAGGCTGGGGCATTCTGTATCTGGCGATCTTCTACTTCTTCGCCCCATTGGTGATTGTGCTGGGGCTGATCGACGCAATCCGCTATATGTTCATGAGCGACGAAGAATTCGCCCTGGTGCGCATTTAAACCCTGTATGTCGTTCAGGCTTTTATCTTTTTCCTGCGGGCAAAGTCACGATGCGCGCTTCGACGAATCGCTGATCGAACTTGCCGGGGAAAACGGCCCGTCGGCGTGCGTATGGGAGTCTGCCCAAGGGCTGGTCGTACCACGCACGTATAAGCGGTTTGATGCATTCCCCGCTGCCTGCGAGCACTTTGCGCAGCAGGGCTGGCCGATCACGGTGCGTCAATCCGGCGGCGGCATCGTGCCGCAAGGCCCCGGCATCCTCAACCTTAGCCTGGCTTATGCGGTGCAAGGCAAACCACTGGATCATTCCGACGAAGCTTACTTGTTGATATGCAAGCTGATCAGCGATGCGTTGCAGGACTATGGTATTGCTACCCATCCGCAGGCAGTGGAAGGCTCTTTTTGCGACGGCCGATATAACCTGGCTGTAGACAGCGGCGAAGCAGCCAGAAAAGTGGCGGGAACGGCCCAGCTATGGCGACGCCATGCTAACGTCGACACCGGGATCACCGCGCAAATAGTACTGGTCCATGCATTGATACTGGCGGCCGTCGATATCGACGCCGTCACGGCTCGGGCCAATGACTTTGAGCAGGTACTGGATAGTGGCAAGCGCTATGCCAGCAATCGTATCGCCTCGCTGCATGATTTGTGCGAAACGCCGTTTCCGTCCAAGGAAATGTTCACGCTTAGCCTGAAGGACTCGTTGAAACATCAACTAACCAGACCCGAAATCACTTGCGAGAAGGTTTCCGAATAGTTGTCCTTGCCCAGCTTTTCGAGCAGACCCATTTTGTCCAACTTATGGTGAACCCGGGCATTAGCCTCGGTGAGAATGATGCGCACGCCCCTGGAGCGCATGTCCTGGATAATTTCTTCCAAGGCTTGCAGGCCGGTTGCATCGATAAACGGAACATGCCCCAGACGGATAATAAGTACTTGGGGATCATTATTGGTATTGACCAGAGCGCGTTCAAAGGCCTGAACAGCCGCAAAGAAGAATGGGCCCTCTATCGCATAAACCAGCACTTCCGCCGGCAATTGTTGAAACCCCTCAGCGGCCAGCTCTTTATCCAGGTCCAAGCCGTTTTGCCTGCGCACCACCACGCTTTCCGCCATGCGGCGCATGAAGTGCAGCATGGCCAGCACCACACCTATGTTTACCGCCACCACCAAGTCGGCGAACACCGTTAAACCAAACGTGACCAGCAAAATGACGACATCGGCTCGCGGAGCCCGTTTTATCATTTTGATAACGTGGCGCAGTTCGCTCATGTTCCAGGCCACGACGAACAGAATTGCAGCCAGGCACGCCAGTGGAATATTGGCGGCCAAAGGTGCCAGAAATAACAACACCACCACCAGCGTCAGAGCATGTACGATACCCGCGATCGGGCTGGTACCGCCATTGCGGATATTGGTTGCCGTACGGGCGATTGCCCCCGTTGCGGCAATCCCTCCGAATAGCGGCGCCACGATATTGGCCAGGCCTTGGCCAACCAATTCCTGATTCGAGTTGTGCCGCGTCCCGGACATGCCATCGGCCACGACGGCGGATAGCAGGGACTCAATAGCGCCCAGCATGGCAATAGCGAACGCGGGCCCTATCAATTCCACAAGCCGCGAGAGCGTGACTTCGGGAAATTGCCATGTCGGTAAACCACGCGGAATCTCGCCATAAGTGCTGCCTATGGTGGCTACGCTGTCAAACTGAAAAACAGCCTGGATCAGCGTCACAACCACAAGCGCGGTCAATGGGCCCGGCACACGGGCCATGCGCGGTATGCGCGGAGCAATAATCAACAGAGACAACGCCAGCATGGCAAGCACCGTAGTGGCCCAGTCAAACTGAGGCAATACTTGCAATAATTGCCAAAGCTTCTGATGAAAATGCTCACCGCTCACGGCCGGCAAGCCGAAGAAATCCTTCCACTGCCCTACCCAGATCACGACACCGATACCAGCGGTAAAACCGACGATCACCGGAGCGGGAATAAACTTGATGACAGCGCCCAGGCGGGCGACGCCAAACAGCAGAAGGATAACGCCCGCCATCAAGGTGGCAATCTGCAGGCCGTCGACGCCGTACTGCGCCACAATGCCTGCCAGGATAACGATGAAGGCGCCGGTGGGACCGGCGATTTGCACCCGGCTGCCACCAAACAACGACACGATAATACCGGCGATGATGGCGGTATAAATACCCTGTTCAGGCTTGACGCCCGATGCAATCGCAAAGGCCATGGCCAAAGGCAAAGCTACAACACCCACTATCAAGCCAGCAACGATATTGGAAAGCCAGTGTGGGCGGCTGAGCAAACCTGCGCGATACGCATCGAGAAGAGCAAACATGGTTATCCTGGACAAGCTACAAAAAGATACGCATTAGTGTAATTCAAGGAATTATGGCGTGATCACTTGCGCAATAGCCTAAGACTATTTGCCAATACTAGCAAACTCGCACCCACATCAGCAAAAACCGCCATCCACATTGTTCCCGTTCCCCACAAGGTCAACACCAGAAATATCGCTTTGATACCCAATGCCATTGCGATGTTCTGTATCAGGATTGCATGTGTGGCACGAGACAGCTTGATAAAGCGCGGAATCTTGCGCAAATCGTCATCCATCAAGGCAACATCGGCTGTCTCGATTGCTGTATCGCTGCCCATCGCCCCCATGGCAAAGCCGATATCGGCACGAGCCAGTGCAGGGGCATCGTTAATACCATCGCCCACCATCCCTGTTACGCCCTGCCCCACGTATTGCTCTATGGCGTCTAGTTTGTCTGCCGGCATGAGCTCGGCCTGCACGCTGTCTATGCCCACTTGACGCCCAATACTTTGAGCCGTAGGTAAGTTGTCACCGGACAACATGGCGGTGCGCACGCCTAACGCGTGCAATTCGGCAATCGCCTGCCGAGTCGACGGCTTTACGGTATCGGCTACGCCAAACAACGCCAGAACTTGGTCGGCCGCGGCCAGCACCGTTACCGTTTTACCCTGCTCCTGAAGCGCGGCAACTTGCTGGGCAATCTTGGGGGTTTCAAGTTTTCCTGCTAGCTGACTACTTACCCAGCGATAGCTGCCGAAGATATAGTCGGTCGCATCGACCTGACCACGCGTGCCCCCACCCTGGACAGCGTGAAAATCCTGCACAGGCAACAATGGGCCAAGTGCGTCCTCGTGGTAAGCGCGCGCTATCGCCTGCGATACCGGATGATCGGACCGGGCAGCAAGACTGGCAGCCACACGGCGCAAACCGGTCGCGTCGCGTATGGCATCTTGCGAACTACCCTCAACCCCTGCATCGATCACGAAAAAATCAGTTTGTTGGGGCTCGCCCTGGGTAAGCGTGCCTGTTTTGTCCAGCGCTAACCACACCAGCTTGCGGCCTTGTTCCAGATAGGCGCCGCCCTTGATCAGAATGCCGTGGCGAGCCGCCGATGCCAAGCCGCTGACAATCGCAACAGGCGTGGAAATTACCAGGGCGCACGGGCACGCAATAACCAGCAAGACCAGCGCCTTATAGACCCAGTCGAACCATGGTTCCTGGAAAATCAAGGGCGGAACCACTGCCAGCAGCAAAGCCAGCGCGCACACAATAGGCGTGTAGACCTTGGCAAATTGGTCGACAAAGCGTTGGGTTGGCGCCTTGCTGCCCTGTGCTTCCTGGACAGCGTGGATAATGCGCGCGAGCATAGTATTGCTAAAAACGGCATCAACCCGATATTCAATTTCCGACATGCCGTTGATGGTTCCGGCGTAAACCATATCGCCAGCCTTTTTTTCCACTGGCATGCTCTCGCCCGTGATGGGTGCCTGGTTGACTGTAGAACTACCTGTTATGACCTGGCCATCGAGGCCTATGCGTTCACCTGGCCTGGCGCGCAAGATCGTTCCCGGCTGAACGTTTGCCGCAGCCATGCTGGCCCACGTACCATCAGAGCCTTGAGCCCAGACCGTTTCTGGCGCCACTTCCATAAGCCGTTCAACGGCATGGCGAGCCCGATCCAGGGATCGGGCCTCGATAAACTCAGCAATCGCAAATAGCACCATGACCATGGCCGCTTCCGGCCAGTTCCCCAACAATAGCGCACCGGTTACAGCAATGCTCATCAAGGCATTGATATTCAAATTACCGTTCGTGATTGCAACTATGCCTTTTTTATACGTGGACAGGCCGCTTAATGCCACCGCCAATAAGGCCAGCACCATTGGCGCCCAGCCAAAATCACCCAGCCAACCCAATGCCTCGGCACCTAGTGCGGCAATTGCGGCCAACGCCAAAGGCCACCAGGGCTTCGCTGGCGCGTTCATGGCTTTGCCCAAGGTTTTGCCTTCTTGCGGCAGTTCCGGCTCGAACCCCAGGCTGCGTATTGCCTGGAGAATGGTCTCGAGCGCCGACGGCAGGTGGTCCACCGTCAACACCCGCTGCATGAGATTAAAGTGCACGCTATGCACACCCTCCATGGGTTCCAATTTCTTGCGAATCAAGGCCTCTT
This sequence comes from Pollutimonas bauzanensis, assembly GCF_040393045.1. GTDB lineage: Bacteria > Pseudomonadota > Gammaproteobacteria > Burkholderiales > Burkholderiaceae_B > Pollutimonas > Pollutimonas bauzanensis_A. The sequence continues at coordinate 11,402 of NZ_JBEBUX010000065.1, forward strand.
CGGTCGGGCAATCCATTTGCATGATGCGCATGGCCGTACGGGCCCCGCCTGCCACGGCACGTGCGCCAAGCAGTACATCATCCGACACGCTATGGCCCGGCTGGCGATGGTCATTATGAGTACAACAGCCCCCCTTCTCGACGGTTGCGTTGTGGTGATCGTGTTGGTGTGAACCCATCTGCTTTCCTTAAGCCGTGTTATTGCATGTTCACAGTAAACACCTTAAAGTAACTACAAGGTCAACAGGTAAGGAGATGATCATGAAAATCGGCGAATTAGCCAAGGCGGCCAACTGCAGCACTGAAACCATACGCTTCTATGAAAAAGAGGGGCTGCTGCCCGCCCCGGACCGAAACGACAGTAATTACCGTAGTTATCGCGAGGGCCATTTGGACCGTCTGCGATTCATCCGCAACTGCCGCACGTTGGATATGGCGCACGATGAGATCCGCACCCTGCTTGCGTTTATGGATGGCCCCGACGCAGATTGCGCGCCGGTCAATGAACTACTGGATGAACACATCGGCCATGTTGATGTGCGGCTCGCAGAACTAAACCGATTACGCGCACAACTGATAGGTTTGCGCCAGCAATGTGCAACGTCAAAGCCTATTGACGAATGCGGCATTATCCATGGGCTGGTGGCGATGGAAACGGAAGAAAAGCTCCCTTCCGCTTCCCATCTAGGTTGACGCACAAGTATCCGATTTATTTTTTCATTTGATTGATCGTCTCCAAAGCCAAATGAGAATGTGCATAAGCACCACCTGCGCGCATTTCAGCCGCTACCCAGATCGCTTCCATAATTTCCTGTTCGCTGGCTCCTGCCCTGACGGCCCCTTCCGTGTGGCCTTTGATGCAATATGGGCATTGCGTTACGTGCGCCACCGCCACGGCAATTAATTGCTTATTCTTTTTGGACAGTGCCCCTTCCGCAAATACGGCAGCGCTAAATGCCTTGAATGCACTAAGCGCATCGGGCGCAAGCTCTGCGCGCTGCTTGGCTAATTCTTTGGTCATGGGTATATACACGGACTGATCCATTGCAATCTCCAAAAACAGAAAAGGTAAGTCAAGTATGGCCCAAGAATTGCGCGAGAGCCATTGGTATATAATTTATTAAAAATACTTAGTATTGTAATAAAATACCTTGGCGGGCAATGTCTTATCACCATAGGCAAAGGTCATGGTTCGTCAGGGCGCTTCAATCATTCTTTGAGACAACACAATATGAAAACCTACCGATATAACCGGCGAGTCTTTTTTGGCGCACTCTTCTGCAGCGCCCTGTTGATTGCTCCGTCCGTCAGCGTTGCCAATGACAAGTATCCTTCCGGCCCGGTAACCATGATGGTGCCGTATCCTGCAGGTGGACCAAGCGACACGATTGCCCGGTCACTAAGTGGCCCTATCGGGGAGCAACTTGGGGTTCAGGTTATCGTCGAAAACATGGGAGGGGCTACCGGATCGATAGCGGCCAACAAGGTGCTTGCCGCCAAGCCCAATGGCGGATATTTTTTCCAAGGCACCGCCAATGAATTGATTTTGCCGCCATTGACCAATAACGCCATTCGGTTCAAGCCTGCCCAATTTCAAAGCGTTCATCCAATTACGACGTCGAACCTGGTATTGCTTGTCAAACAGGATTTGCCTGTCAAAACCATAGACGATTTTATAAAACTTGCTAAAGAACGCGCATCGACCGCACCGCTTACCTACGGTTCTGTTGGCGTGGGATCGTTATATCACCTCGTGACGGAGCGCATTTCCAAAACCATTGATGCGCCCCTCATCCATGCACCCTATAGGGGTACCGCCCCGGCGATGCAGGACCTAGCCGGCGGCCAAATCGACTTTACTATCATGGCTTTCTCTAAAACCATGAAAGAAATGGAAAAAGACGGCCGATACAGAATTTTGGCTGTTCTTTCAAAAGAAAAGCCTGAAATACTGCAAGAGTATCCAAGCCTGAGCGAAAACGAAATCTTCAAGGATTTTGAATATACGACCGGTTCCGCGTATTTTGTGAAAACCGGCACGCCCGAGCACATTATTGAGAAACTCAACAAGGCTATCGCCCATGCGGTACAAGACCCGGGCGCCATAACATTATTGGAAGGTGATGGCCGGGTCGTGTCCAAGCCAAAAACACCGGCACAAGCGAAAGAAGCCTATCTTGCGGAAATCAAAATGTACGAAGACATCATTAAAGTAACAGGCTTTACCGGCAACTGATTCTTTGTACGGTTTCGAGGATAAATGGAGCGTATTTTTCCTCGAAAGCCTCGGGCGTCTGACCTGTCAATGAACCGATTATGTGCAGGGCCGCGCAAGGGTAGCCGCTTTTATCCGTAATGGCGGCCCCTAAACCCACCTCGCCATAAGTCACTTCTTCTATTGATAAGCCATAACCTTTTTGCTCTATTTTTTTAATTTCTTGCAGTATGCGGGCCTTGTCAGTAATGGTTTTAGCGGTGTATGGGATCAGCTCGGAACGGTTCAGGATATCCAACGCCTTTGCTTCACCCAGCTTGGCAAGAATTGCGCGCCCGCCCGCGCTACTGCAAGCGGGAAGGCGGCGGCCAGCCAAAGAAGAATAGTAGTAATCAGGCTTGGTTTGATGGCGCATCACATACACGATGCTGGTATCGTCAAATAAGCTGAGGCTTACCCGCTGGTCTGTGACGCGGCACAAATCTATTAAATGAGGATTAGCCATTTCGATAAAACTATTATTTCGCAAAAAGCTAAATGACAGTTCTAAAGCTTTGACACTCAACGAATAGCGTTTCGTATTCGGATTTTTGGACAGATAGCCAACAGTTTGCAATGTATGCGTGAATCGCTGAGCCGTACTTTTATCGTAACCAGTCAGACGCACGATATCCATCAGGCTCAAGTCCTTTTCCGCAGCACTTGTCTCTTCAAAGCACTGCAAAACACGAAACGCTTTCCCAACCGACTTCACATTCAACACATCGTCACTTGGCATGTTCTTTCCTTGATTACTTTCGCGCGCAATTTAATACTTAGTACCGTATTTTACTACCCGCTAAACGGTAAACGAAAAACAGGAAAAGCCTGGTGCACCCCGCGTCAAAAGACGATCGTGGGGAAAATACGTCAACCGTAAAAGGCAGGAGCAATGGAAAACCATAGCAAATACATGCAGGAGCATTTCAGCGAATTTGCAAAGATCCGCAGAGATATCCATCAACATCCCGAGCTTGGCTACGAAGAACACCGGACCAGCGCAATTATCGAACAACTGCTTAAAGCGTGGGGATATGAAGTCCATACCGGTTATGGGACGACGGGTTTAGTCGGCGTACTGAAAAAAGGCAATGGCACAAGAAAAATAGGCATACGCGCCGACATGGATGCGTTGCCCATCCGTGAAACAACCAACCTGCCCTATTCCAGTGTTCACGATAATGTCATGCATGCCTGCGGCCATGACGGCCATACCACCATGCTTTTGGCGGCCGCAAAGTATCTGGCCGAGCAAGGCGACTTTTCCGGGACCCTGAATTTGATTTTCCAGCCCGCGGAAGAAAGCCTGGGCGGCGCGAAGAAAATGATGGACGATGGCTTGTTCAAGGACCATCCATGCGACGCCATTTTCGGTATGCATAACGCGCCAGGGTTTCCGCAAGGGCAACTGCTATTTCGGGATGGCCCCGCTATGTCGTCGTCTGACTACGTGACCATTACCATTAATGGCGTAGGCGGCCATGGCGCACACCCCCATCTGGCGAAAGACCCCATTGTTGCCGCGGCAAGCATCATTATGGCGCTACAGACCATCGTTTCGCGCGAAGTCAATCCTAGCCACTTGGCGATTATCACCATAGGCGCCATCAATGCCGGGCACATCAATAATGTCATTCCCCAGAAGGCCGTGTTAAAGCTGTCTGTCCGCTCACTGAATGCAGAAGTGCGGGCGTTACTGGAAAACCGCATCAAGGCACTGGTTCATGCACAAGCAGAAAGCTTTGGCGTACAAGCCGACGTGCTTTATGAGCGGGGATATCCTGTATTGGTGAACAGCCTGAACGAAACCGACTTTGCCCGTAATGCGGCAATCGAATTCACAGGAAAAGATAATGTAGTACCCCAGACCCCTGCCCGCTTGGGCAGCGAGGACTTTGCCTTCATGCTGGAAGAAGTGCCTGGATGCTATCTGTTTATTGGTAATGGCGACGGCAACCAAGAAGGTGCCTGCGCTGTTCATAATCCGAATTACGACTTCAATGACAAGAACCTCGTCAATGGTGGCGCGTTCTGGGCCTATCTCGCCGAACGCTATCTGAACCACGCTGAGTAACGGGTTCCTGGCACGTATCGGGCAGTCCGTGCCGAAAAAAGCCCCACCGCCTGAGTTCAGGCGGTGGGGCTTCTTGCTTCTGTTAATACACCGATCACGGTAAACCGACCAGTGCAGGCTTACGGTTTACTCGGCAGCGGCTGTTGCGCCGTAACCGATATTCTTGGCATAACTTTTTGGCTGGAATACACCAATGACAACTTGCCAGAATATGGCGAGGGAGCCAATGATGAACACCACATCGCCAAAGGTGCGAACCCAACGCAAGGTGTGCAGGATGTCTTGCTGCATGAAGGCTTCGCTGCGTGCGTACCACATGCCTTGCGTGATGCTGGCATGAGCCTGAATGATGCCGATAGGCAGCAAGCTAGTGAAGATCATCAGGACCAGGCCAAGGTTCAAGCCCCAGAACCCGGTACGCATCAGTGAATCACTGAACTTGAAGCCGGGAACAATGTAGCGCAAGACCATCAAGGTAAAGCCGATGGCCAGGAAGCCATAGACACCGAAGAGCGCTGCGTGAGCATGGACCGGCGTGGTATTCAGACCCTGGATGTAGTACAGCGAGACGGGCGGGTTGACCATGAAGCCAAACACACCTGCGCCCAGCATATTCCAGAACGAAACTGCCACGAAGCACATCAGCGGCCATTTCACAGCTTCCATCCAGGGAGCACGCTCTTTAAGGCGCCAGTTTTCCCATGCCTCATAACCCAGAATGATCAGGGGTACGACTTCCAGGGCGCTGAACGTGGCACCGATAGCCATGATGGGCGTGGTGGTGCCCGAGAAGTACATGTGGTGCAAGGTGCCAGGCACGCCACCCAGCATGAACAACGACGCGGAAGTCAGGCTGGCTACGGTTGCGCCACGGCGCGATACCAGGCCCATGGTTGCAAAGATGAATGCCAAGGCAGTTGTCGCGAACACTTCAAAGAAGCCTTCGACCCAAAGGTGAACCACCCACCAGCGCCAGTACTCCATGATAGTGATATGAGTACGTTCGCCGTAGAACAGCCCTGTCCCGTAGAACAAGCCAATGGCGATGGTAGATGCAGCTAGCAAAGCCAGCAGGTTTTTATCCCCACCCTTCTTGAAGGCAGGCAACATGCCGCGCAGCATCAGAAGCAGCCAGAAAGCCAGGCCCAGGAACTTCACGATTTGCCAGATGCGGCCCAATTCGAGATATTCGTAGCCTTGGTGGCCAAGCCAGAAATTCAGTTTGGCCGGCATGATGTGCTTGATGGCCAGGAAGTTGCCGATGTAAGAACCAACGACCAATACCACCAGCGCCCAGAACAGAATATTGACGCCCAGCTTTTGGTATTTTGGATCTTTACCGCCATTGATGACCGGAGCCAGGAACAGGCCTGCAGCCAGGAAGCCGGAAGCAATCCAGAACAAGGCTGTTTGCAAGTGCCACGTGCGCGTCAACGAGTACGGTAGCCATTCAGAGATGTTGATACCGTAGAAGGTTTGCCCTTCGACGGTGTAGTGCGCGGTCAGACCGCCCAGCAACACTTGAGCGACAAACAAGGCCACGACCAGGAACAGGTACTTGCCCAGGGCTCTTTGCGAAGGCGTAAGCGCACCAAGGGTAAGAGGATCCTTCTTGGGTGCCTCAGGTTCGGGATGGTCGCGATGCAGGAAGGCCCACCCCCAGACCAGGAAGGCGATCCCTGCCAGCAGCACGACCACGCTGATTACCGACCACATGATGTTCGCTGTGGAAGGATGGTTATCAACCAACGGCTCTTTGGGCCAGTTGTTGGTGTAGGTAACCTCACTGTTGGGGCGTTCTGTCGAAGCGGCCCACGATAGCCAGAAGAAGAATTTGGTCAAGTCTTCGCGGCGCTTGGCATCGGGAAGCGTGTCTTCCTTCATGGCGAAGCTTTTACGTGTATTTTGCAGCTCGGGGGCCGCGCCATACAGCTTCTGATAATACTGAGCGGTATCCGCCATGGCCTTGGCGCGTCGTTCAGACACCGTCACCACGCCGGTTTCGGCATTCAGCGTATTACGGCGATATTCCGTTTTTAATTGATCTTTCAAGACGGCCTGCTGACCCGCATCCAATTTGGCAAATGGCACGCCGGCAGTTTCTTGTGCTGCCACTTCCAGCCAGGCCAGCAGCTCGCGATGCAGCCAATCGGCGCTCCAGTCGGGCGCCTGGTAAGCGCCATGGCCCCAGATGGAACCCACTTGCATACCGCCTGTGCTTTGCCATGCGGTTTGACCATCGAGGATTTGCTCTTTGGTCATCAATACCTTGTTGGATGAGGTAATGACCTGCGCGGGAATCGGCGGAACTTGCCGATAAATTTCAACGCCGCTCCAACCAAGCGCCGCGAACGTCACCGCCAGAATGGCCAGTAACAACCACCATAACTTCTTGTACTCACCCATGATGAGCTCCTTCTGCTGCGTTTGAGGCATTTAAAAACAGCACATTGTTTTCAAGATGAATGTGCTGCATCAAGTCTTCTTTAAAAGCGTTAAGTCCGCTATACAAGGCTCGCCAGGTATTGCAGGCATTGACGGGGGTAGTGATGTTGTTGGTCAGGCGCAGGATGTGAGCCAGCGCACTGCCATGTTGTTCGTGCTCGAAGCGCATCACGGACATAGGCGCGCGAGCCGCCGCGTTCAAACCACGGGCCAGCATGGGGAAAAGCACCTGCTCTTCTTTCATCATGTGGCTTTCGAGTTCTTGCTGCAGGCCTTCCAGGGCATCAGCCAGGCCGCTGGGACAGCCAGGCCTGCCTGCATGCACATGCTCGACCCGCCGCGACAACCGAATAAGTTCCGGCAACTGGGCTCTGTGACGCTCGTGAAAACGCTCGACGATGTGCGCGGTCAGCACTTCCGGCGGGGAATCTCGCCAGTCGCCTTCCCCGCAAGCCTCGGAGGTAAGTCCGTGCAAGGCGCCCAGCAAGGCCTGGAGATCCAAGCCTTGCTGTTCCGCTGCTTCGGCCAGCGTTTTATTGCCGTTGCAGCAAAAATCCATGTGAAACTCATGGAAAATACGAGTGGCGCCTGGAATCGCGCTGGCGAGCGTGCCCAGCATTTGATCCGGCAAGTTATTGTTCATACGGCTTCATCCTTCTCTAGGTTCTAATCCTGTTATCTATCAAGCAATAGTCGTGCCAAGTTTTATATCGTTATTTTTCAATGGTCCCAAATGAACAGGGTAAATAAAACCCTTACCAAATAGGGTTTAAAATACCTCACAAGGGTATAATTCACCACATGGATCAACTGATACTTGCCGACCTGATTACAGACCTGCCTAATGCCGTAAGGCTGCAACGGGCGGTGCATACCTTGCGCGAACACTTCCATTGCGATGCAGTTGGCCTGCTTAGCCTGGACACCGACAGCTTGCGGCTGGTGGCAGCTTCCGGCCTGGCCCATGAAGCGCTAGGCCGCCGTTTCGCTGTCGCCCACCACCCACGCTTTGCCACCATTCTTTCGCGCCGCGAGCCCACATGGTTCGAACCCGGCAGCGTGCTGCCCGACCCCTACGATGGCCTGCTGGATGATCGCAAAGGTTCTCCCCTGCCCGTGCACGACTGCCTAGGCCTGAGTCTGTATATAGAAGGCCGACTATGGGGCGCGATCACACTTGATGCTCTTGAAACCGGCACATTCGACGCTGCGGCACAAGCCGAACTGCAACGCTACGGGCTTATGCTGGCGGCGGCCATACGCATTACTGCGCTCGAAAAAGAAAACCGGAATTTGCGGCAACTTGGCAGCAGCGTTAGCGATTCAATGCAAATCATTGACGAAAACGAAATACTCGGCGCCAGCGAAGCCATTTCAGAATTGCTGCATGAATTGGACGTCGTGGCTGACTCGGATCTGCCTGTGCTGTTGCTAGGCGAAACAGGCGTAGGTAAAGAGTTATTTGCCAGGCGAGTCCACCGACACTCCCGTCGCAGCGCCAAACCCATGATTCACGTCAACTGCGCCGCCCTGCCCGAATCTCTGGCAGAAAGCGAGTTGTTCGGGCATGTAAAGGGTGCGTTTTCCGGCGCTACCAGCGACCGCGCCGGCCGCTTCGAAACGGCGCAAGGTGGCACCTTGTTCCTGGACGAGGTTGGGGAGCTATCGCTGTCCATACAAGCCAAGCTGCTGCGCACCTTGCAAAATGGCGAGATCCAGCGGTTGGGGACTGACGAAACCATAAAAACCGATGTGCGCATTATTGCCGCCACTAACCGCCAACTTAAAGAAAGCACGCGCTCGGGCGACTTCCGGGCCGATCTCTACCACCGGCTCTCCGTCTACCCTGTACACATTCCCCCATTACGCGAAAGAGACCAGGACATCCTGATACTGGCGGGGCATTTCCTGGAGTTCAACCGGACAAGGCTGGGTTTGCGCGGCGTGCGCCTGTCGTATGCCGCTGAACGCGCATTGCTGACTTATAACTGGCCCGGAAACGTGCGCGAACTGGAGCATGTAATAAGTCGTGCCGCCTTGAAGATGCTTAGCCGGGGCGCATCGCGCGACCAGATCCTGACCCTGGGCCCTGAATTACTGGATCTGGATATTGTCGAACAGCCAGGGGAAAGATTCCAGGATATCCGCGTCTCACGCGTTGGCGGATCTGGCATGACCGAAAGCACGGGGGCCTTGAGCCAGGATGGCGACGACGATTTGTATGCCAACGAGCCTTTTTACGGTCCTGGCTCTTCGTTAATTGACAATCCGGCAAGCCCCTACAGCGCTGAACAAAAAATAGCGCCTATGCGCAGCGTGCTAGAGGACTGCCAGCGCCAAGCTATACAGCAGGCGCTCACTAGCACCAACTACAACTGGGCGCAGGCCGCCCGCGCACTACAGCTGGATTCCAGCAATCTACATAAGCTGGCCAAAAAACTTGGGCTTAAATAGTGCTGAAACGTTTACCGGCCCAGAGCCTGGGCGGTTACGCCGCCCGCCATGCCCATATTGGCCTTGGGAAAATCAATGACCCGGACTCGGATGTCGTTTTCGGGCACACCCGTCGCATCAAGGCCCAAGCGGCTTAAAGCGGCAATAAGCGCTGCCTTGAGCTCTTCAGTGCGGCCTTCGATAAGCTCCACAACAAACATGAGTCCTGGCGTGCCGAACTGCCCGGCGTTCAGGTAGTGGCCATCAGCCAGTTCATGCAACATGACGCGCACGCTAGCCAGCGGCGCGCCTATGCTATTTACCACGGCATTACTGGCGCCTTCAAGAAGCTGTTTTTTTTGAGCGGTGGAAAGACCTTGGGTAGCGGAAATGGTGACGTATGGCATACGGCCTCTGTAAAGTTGAATGATGGCGTACCATAATCCAACATTTCAACGCCCACAAGAGGAGTCTTCATGCCATCGCCTCACGCGGAAGCTTTTTTCGACGCTCAAACCTCAACTTTTTCCTATGTGATCCATCGGGACGGCAATCCTTCCTGCGCAATTATCGACTCCGTACTGGACTATGACCCAAAATCCGGCCGCAGCAGCACCGACTCCGCGGATCGCATCATCGCCTATATACGCAACAATCAATTGCAAGCGCAGTGGATACTGGAAACACACGCCCACGCCGACCACATGTCGGCGGCAGCCTATCTTCAGAAAGAGTTGGGAGGGAAGACCGCCATAGGCGAACATATCAGGCACGTACAAAAAGTATTCCGCGATATCTTCAATCTGAAGCAGGAAGTCACTCCCGATGGCTCGCAATTCGATCATCTGTTCCATGATGGTGAAAAGTTCCATATTGGCGACATGGCGGTTACCGCCCTTCATGTACCGGGCCATACGCCCGCGGACATGGCTTATTGCGTGGAAGGTCTAGGTGTCTTCATTGGAGATACGCTATTCATGCCGGATGTCGGAACAGCGCGTTGCGATTTTCCTGGTGGAGACGCCCATACGCTTTTTGCGTCGATTCAGAAGATTCTTGCGTTGGGCGACGAGACGCGTCTTTATCTGTGCCACGATTACCCGCCGGATAATCGTCAGCAACAGTCCTGTGTCACGGTGCAGGAACAACGCGCCGGCAATATCCATGTGCGTGACGGCATAGGTGCGGACAGTTTCGCTACGATGCGGGAGGCGCGTGATGCGACGCTGGCGATGCCGGTGCTGATTCTGCCAGCGATTCAGGTAAACATTCGTGCGGGCAGGTATCCGGAGGCGGAGGACAATGGCGTGCGTTATCTGAAAATACCGATTAACGAGCTTTAGGTCGTGTTCTTATGTCGAGTCTATCGTTCTTGTGACGGGTCTATCGTTCT
>NZ_JBEBUX010000066.1:0-21245 GCF_040393045.1 Pollutimonas bauzanensis
AGGCCGCAGCTACGGCCTGTAAGAAATAGCTAGCAAGACCGTAATAACGCCGTGTAAGAAATAATCAATCAAGGTCCGCATCAGCGGCGTATTAAGCAGACTGCGATCAGTAAAACTTGCTCTCACCCTCGGGTCGCGTCTTGAAACGCCTATGAACCCAGTAATACTGCGGCGGATCTGACCTTATCCACGTTTCTATCAACGCATTCAAACGCGCCGTCGCTTCCTGCGGCGTCTGCTCGCCGGGGAAATCGGCGAGAGGCGGGAATATTTCCACGTGATAGCGGCCAGTGTCAGCATCAAGACGACTGGTGATAGGTATGATCGCGGCATCCCAAGTCTTGGCTATCTGGGCCGTGGTTAAGAGCGTCGCCGCCGGCACGTTGAAGAATGGGACAAAGGCCGCGCCCGCAATGCCGAAATCCATGTCGGGCAGGTAGTACACGGGTATGCCATTGCGCAGATGGCGAATCAGCCCGCGCACGCCATCATGGCGGCTGACCAGATTCACCTGGTTGAAACGGCCGCGGCCTTCGCGTACCAGTTGGTCAACGTCAGGATCGCTTTGCCGGGTGTACATGGTGGCCGACTCATGCAGGAACATGGTCAGCCGAGTCGCTGCGGCATCCAGGCCAATGAAGTGCGGCGCCAGCAATATGATCTTGCGCTTGGCTTGAAGTAGCTCGTCAATATGTTCAAGACCGGTAACCGGTATGGTCGCCAGGATGGTCGAGGGTTGGCCAAACCAGAACAGTCCGCGATCCACGACGGATTGCGCCAGCAAATAGAAATGTTGGCGTAGCCACATTTCGCGGTCTTGGGGCGAGCGCTCTGGAAAGCACAGCGCCAGGTTGGTGCGTACGATATGCGCGCGTGAGCGCATCAGCTTGCGGCCCAGCCATCCCAGGACGTGCGCCCATCGTTGCCGGGTGCGTAAGGGACTGCGCCCCAGATAGGAAAAAAAGGCGCGCAGCAAGGGCAGCTTTTGCAACTTCATGACGAGATATCCGCGGGTTTGGGTGGTGCTCCTTTAGGAATTTTGTAGCGGTTGTAGCTCCATAGGTACTGCTCCGGAAAACGCCGGATCAGTGTTTCCATGGCGCTGTTGATCGCGGTAGCCAGGGCTTGCGGTTCGGTGGGGAGCGGCTCGGGCAGCCTGGCATAATGGATGCGCCAGCCTTGCCCTGCCGGCAGGCGCTCTCCCGCCATCAGGATGACCGCAACACCGGTTTGCACGGCCAGTTTGCCTGCCAACGTCATGGTGTAGGCTTGCTTGTTGAAAAACGGCGCCCAAACGCCGTCGCCGCTGCCGGGCACCTGGTCAGGCAACATGCCAACGGCTTCACCGCGTTTCAAAGCCCGTACGAATTCACGCACGCCTTGCATGTTGGCAGGCACCGCCTTGAGGCCTGAGGTATTGCGGGCCTGCTCCATGATGGGCTCCAGGAAAGCCTGGCGTGGCGGCCGATACATCACCGTAATCGGCCCATGCTTAAGCAGATAGCGCGCCGTGATTTCAAAGCAGCCCAGATGCGGCGTCAGGTAAAGAATGCCGCGGCCTTCAGCCAGGGCTTCGTGCACTACGCCGTTGTCATCGCTTTGGACTTTTTGCAGGCATTGCTCGTTTTGCAGCCAGATCTTGGGCGTTTCCAGGATCATGGCGCCGACTTGGCCCGCCGCCTCGCGGAGAAAAGCGGGGTCGGTGTAGCCCGCCTGCTTTGCATTGGCCTGGAGGCGCTTGCGGTATCTGCCGGGCCAGGCATAGATCACGCGCCCAGCGATTTTGCCGATGGCATGCAGGATCGGCAGCGGTATCCATGCCAGAAAACGAAATAAAGCCAGGAACATGTAGCGGCAATAACCCTTGTGCAATAAGTGGAAAAAAACAATTTGCCGTATTTTCGCTTAAAATGGCATCTATCGCTGAGTTAACCGACAACTTGCGGAGCGAGGGCATCCCATTTCCAGGAATGGGGGTGTAAAAAAAACCGCTAAAGCGTCGCGCCCTGATTACTACTGCTATGCAGGCATCCGAGGTGCAACGCGTTTCGTTCAACCTCTGTGCTGGGTAACCAGTATTTCTACAGGACGTATCGCCGTGGCAAATAACGACTTCCTTTTCACATCCGAATCCGTATCCGAAGGCCATCCCGATAAGGTCGCCGACCAAATTTCCGATTCCATTCTGGATGCTATTTTTACCCAAGACCCGAACGCTCGCGTAGCGGCCGAAACCCTGTGCAACACTGGGCTGGTCGTGCTGGCAGGCGAAATCACCACGACTGCCAATGTCGATTATATCCAGGTGGCGCGCGATACGATCAAACGCATTGGCTACGATAATACCGAATACGGTATCGATTACAAGGGTTGCGCGGTGCTGGTTGCTTACGACAAGCAGTCCCCCGATATCGCGCAGGGCGTAGACCGCAGCGAAGAAGAAATTCTCAACCAGGGCGCCGGCGATCAGGGTTTGATGTTTGGCTACGCTTGCGATGAAACTCCCGACCTCATGCCTGCGCCTATCTGGTATGCGCACCGCCTCATGCAGCGCCAAAGCGAGTTGCGCAAAGATGGCCGTCTGCCGTGGTTGCGTCCTGATGCCAAGTCGCAGGTTACGTTCCGCTATGTCGATGGCAAGCCCGTCGAAGTCGATACGGTCGTTCTGTCCACGCAGCATTCTCCCGACATTTCGCAAAGCGAAATCAGGGAAGCTGTCATTGAAAGCATCATCAAGCCTAGCTTTCCCGATGGTTTGCTCACGCCCGCCACCAAATTCATGATCAACCCCACGGGTGTATTTATCGTGGGCGGTCCACAAGGCGATTGCGGTCTTACCGGGCGCAAGATTATTGTTGACACCTATGGTGGCGCATGCCCGCATGGCGGCGGCGCTTTTTCGGGGAAAGATCCCTCCAAGGTGGATCGTTCAGCCGCGTATGCAGCACGCTATGTCGCCAAGAATATCGTGGCAGCGGGCCTGGCGCGTCAGTGCCAGGTGCAGGTCAGCTATGCGATTGGTGTGGCCGAGCCCATCAATATCACGGTCTACACAGAAGGTACGGGCGTAATTCCCGACGATCAAATCGCACGCTTGGTGCGCGAGCACTTTGACCTGCGTCCCAAGGGCATTATCAACATGCTGGACTTGTTGCGCCCGATTTATGCCAAAACGGCGGCGTATGGACACTTCGGCCGTGCCGAACCGGAATTCAGCTGGGAAGCTACCGATAAGGTGCAAATCCTGAAGAAGGCTGCCTAAGGGCCTGAAGGGTCAGCGGGACAGGTTCGTATACCAGTCCCGCAACGCCGTTTCATTGGGCTGCAGTTCGGCAGCCATGCCGCCGGTAAAGTCGCGCCATGCGTCCAGGTGTTTTCGCTTTACTGCCGTCAGGACGGGTATGCCGGTGCTCATCAGGGCCAGCATATCGGCGGCAAAGCCTTCACCTTCGGCTTCGAGCTTGCCAAAGCGGTTGATGACCGCCAAGTCCGCAATGTCATCTCCGGCGCGGCGCAAGATCGCACTGGCCTCGGCCAGCGCACCGGGGTCAACACAGCAGCCGCGCGCACCGCCGCCGCGGTCTTGGGAAATAATCAGTCGCCTATCGTCAGTCACGTCGATAATAGTCATTTGGCGGGCCCCAGTGTGGGTGTATGTCTGTGGTGCTTGGACAACACCATGCACTCGCTGGCCTTGTTGTTGCAGCTGCTTTACGAAGCGCCATATTGTTTCGTCGGTTTGGTTGTCGTTGTCATGAAGCACGGCAGCGATGGCGATGCAGGTAGGCTTATCGTTCATGTTGATGGCAGTCTGTGTTTATCGGGGCCGTCACGATTTTTCTTGCGCTATAAAAGCCAGCGCCTTTGGTAGGGGCATGGCCCGTTAGTGCTGCCAGCAATGCTACCATTTATCCCTATGAATAATCCCCCCAAACGCGATGACAATCGTGCGCTGCATGTTACCGACTCACCTTGTGTTGCCGTCTGCTCCACGCTGTACGACGACATCTGCCGTGGGTGTGGAAGAACAGCCATGGAAGTTGCCAATTGGGTTTTTCTTGACGAAGTCGAAAAAAAGCAGATTTGGCAGCGAATCACCGAACAAGGCTATCCGCGCCGCAATAACTAGAACCGGGCGCTGTGGCGTTACGCTTCAGTAATTCTGCGCTACAATTTACCCTTCCTGAGGGGCGCTGCAACGGGGTCGGATCCACCCGCTAGGCTCAGGACTGTCTTTTGTTTCAACGGCGCTCATCATTCCCTGTACAGGCGAAGATGAGCCGTCGTTGCGATGCTTTGGCCAGTACAGGTTTATTGGGACAAAACCATGAACACTGTCGCTGACGCCGCATTTACTGATTATAAAATTACCGATATCGGCTTGGCTGGCTGGGGCCGCCGCGAGATCGCGATTGCTGAAACCGAAATGCCGGGTCTGATGGCTACTCGCGAAGAGTACGCCGCATCGCAACCCCTGAAAGGCGCTCGCATCGCGGGCAGCCTGCACATGACCATCCAGACTGCCGTACTGATCGAAACCCTGCAGGCTTTGGGTGCGGAAGTGCGCTGGGCTTCATGCAATATTTTCTCCACCCAGGATCACGCTGCTGCGGCTATTGCCAATACGGGAACGCCTGTTTTCGCCATCAAGGGTGAAAGCCTGGAAGACTACTGGCAATACACGCATCAAATTTTCCAGTGGCCCAATGGCGAGCACGCCAATATGATTCTTGACGATGGCGGCGATGCCACCGTGTTGCTGCATCTGGGCGCGAAGGCTGAAAAAAATATTTCCGTGCTGGATAAACCAACCAGTGAAGAAGAACGCGTGCTGTTTGCGTCCATCAAGGCGCAACTGCAGAGTGACCCGGTTTGGTATTCCACACGGCTCGCCCAGATCAAGGGCGTTACCGAAGAAACCACCACAGGCGTGCACCGCTTGTATCAAATGTCCAAGAAGGGCGAGCTCGCTTTTCCTGCGATCAATGTCAACGACTCGGTAACCAAGTCCAAATTCGACAATTTGTATGGTTGCCGCGAGTCACTGGTCGACGGCATCAAGCGTGCCACCGACGTCATGGTTGCGGGCAAGATCGCGGTAGTGTGCGGCTTTGGCGATGTAGGTAAAGGTTGCGCGCAGGCATTGTCCGCGTTGCGCGCTCAAGTCTGGGTGACCGAAGTCGATCCTATTTGTGCGTTGCAGGCTTCCATGGAAGGCTACCGCGTCGTCACCATCGAGGAAGCCGCTGATAAGGCCGATATTTTTGTAACGGCCACCGGTAACTACCATGTGATTACCCGCGAACACATGGACAAGATGAAAGACCAGGCTATTGTTTGCAATATCGGTCACTTCGACAACGAAATCGATGTGGCTTCGATCGAAGGCCTGGAATGGGAAGAGGTCAAGCCTCAGGTCGATCACGTCATTTTCCCCGATGGCAAGCGCATCATCTTGCTGGCCAAGGGACGCCTGGTGAATCTGGGATGCGCAACAGGCCATCCGTCGTTCGTGATGTCGGCCTCGTTCACTAACCAGACCATTGCCCAGATTGAACTCTTCACTCGCGGCGAAGCCTACGAAATAGGCCAGGTCTATGTGCTGCCCAAGCATCTTGACGAAAAGGTTGCGCGTTTGCATCTTAAAAAGCTGGGTGTGAACTTGACGCAGCTGCGCCAGGATCAGGCCGACTACATCAATGTGCCGGTAAGCGGGCCTTACAAGCCTGAACATTACCGTTACTAATCCGGTATATTCGGGCTCTGCCGAGGCATTTGCTCCGGCAGGCAAGCAGGGCTTATCAAAGGAGCGTTACGCCATGGAACTGATACTTGTCTGGATTTTGAATGCCGTCGCCTTGCTGGTCGTGGCTTATATATTGCCCGGCATTACCGTAGCATCGTTCGGGTCTGCGCTTATCGCCGCGCTGGTGCTGGGCCTGCTCAACACGCTGGTCAAGCCGCTGCTTATTCTGTTGACGCTGCCTATTACCATTGTCACACTGGGTTTGTTTTTGCTGGTGCTCAATGCATTGGTGTTCTGGTTTGCCGGTTCGGTGCTCAAGGGCTTTCAGGTCAGCGGGTTCTGGTGGGCTTTATTAGGCGCGTTTGTATATAGCCTGGTATCTGGGCTTTTGTCGAGGTTGTTGGTTTCATGAGTCTTAAGAAGGCAATAAGCCTAGAGTTTTTCCCACCCCGTGATATCGCCGCACAGGAAAAGCTGGTGCGGTCTGCCAAGCAGCTGCTGGCATTGCATCCGGCCTACGTCAGCGTCACGTTCGGCGCCGGCGGCTCAACCCGCAGTGGCACCGCCGACACCGTACGCTTGATGCAAAATCTGGGGTGCGACGCCGCGCCCCATTTGTCCTGCATAGGCGCCACGCGTGCAGTGCTGGCCGACATCCTGGACGCCTATCGAGAGCAGGGCATCAAGCGCATTGTTGCTTTGCGGGGCGACATGCCGTCGGGTATGGGCGGTGACCAAGGCGAGTTGCATTATGCAAGCGACCTGGTGGCGTTTATTCGCGAACATAGCGGCGACTGGTTTCATATCGAAGTGGCCGGCTATCCGGAAATGCATCCACAGGCCAGCAGCGCCGATGCAGACCTCGATCATTTTGCCAGGAAGGTCGAGGCGGGGGCCAATGGCGCGATTACCCAGTATTTTTTCAATGGGGATGCATATTTCGATTTTGTAAATCGGGTGCGCGCCAAAGGCATCGATATTCCTATCGTGCCGGGCATCATGCCTATCACTAACTATTCGCAACTGTCGCGTTTTTCAAATATGTGCGGGGCGGAAATTCCCCGCTGGATACGCCTACGTTTGGCAGACTTCGGCGATGACAAGGCGTCGATAAAGGCATTTGGCGTGGACGTCATTGCCAAGCTGTCGCAAGAACTGCTCGACAATGGCGCGCCAGGCCTGCATTTTTACACGCTGAATAACGCCGAAGTCACGATGGCGATTTGGCAGCAATTGCGCCTGGATTAAGCCAGCGCGCTGCGCCAGTGGCTAGGCCAGCACTGGCGCAGGGACCGCCCACCCTTTGTCCGTAAGAATGCTGTCTAGCTTCACATCGTGCGATGCCGGTGTGTGGGGGTGGCTCGACAAGTCTCCTGTGGCCCACGCTATGCCGATGCTGGTATAGGGGTGGCCTTGTTCTTTAAAAGCCGCCAGCGTGCGGTCGTAGTACCCTTTTCCGTAGCCTACACGGTCTCCCTGGCGGGTGTAGCCCAGCGTAGGCACCAGAATGATGTCGGGCGGCGGGGCAGGCTCGCCGATTGGTTCATAGATGCCGTAGGCGCCTTCCTGCATGTCGGCGTCGGGATCCCAAAGCCTGAATTCCAGTGGGGCATTCGGAGTTACCACTACCGGTAGCGATACGCGGTATCCTTCTTCTTCCACCCATTGTCGTAATAGCGGTTGCAATTGGGGTTCGTCCTGCATGGACCAGAAGGCGGCGATATTCACCGGTACGGGTTTGCCGGCTTCCTTTAATTTGCTGCGGTTAGTGGCCAGCCATGTAAATAACCGGCCCCGTATTAGCAGTGCCCCGCGATTGCGGTCGACCGGGCTTTGTGCTGCTCGCAGCTGTTTTAGTCGCACGCGTAGCGGGACTGCGTTATTCTCTGTGCTGTTATTCATGGCGCTTTTTAAGTGGGATCAAGACAAGATGGTATCCAATAGACAACGGTATCAGAAAACCCGGAACTTTTCTGCCATGGCCCCTGTTCGCTATTCAAGGGTCGGCCTTTGGCTGGCACTTTCCATTGGTCTTTTTGGCTGTGCGGGTGCCGAGGGGCCGGTCCAATCCGCTACCGCGGCCGAGACCACGAAAGAAACGGGTACTGCCACGCCGGTGGCGGGGGCTGTCGACCTGCGTCAGTCGCTGGTCGCGCCCACACAGTCGGCTAATGCACCAGCCGCCAGTACCGTTGCCCTGGTGGTTCCTCCGCTGGCCCGTCAGGCCGTCGTCGATGCGCGCGAGGCTATGCGGAAAAAGCAATGGTCAAAGCTGCAGGAGCTGGCGCCGCTAGCCCAGGCTGACCCGGTGCTGGGCTCCTACGCCCATTACTGGCTCTTGCGCCAACAGCTTCAAGACAGCACACAGCCGGTGCCTGATGCGCAGTTGCACCAGTTCATGCAGGTCAATCAAGATGCGTACCTGGCCGACAAGGTCAAGGCAGACTGGATCGTGGCTGCAGCGCGTGCCGGTAACTATGCGCTGGTCAACAAGTTGGGCCCTGTTGTCAGCAGCAATGCCCACGTCGACTGTGCCCGCTTGCTTGCTAAGCATATGACGGGCGAGCGCGTGAAGGCCGCCGAATTCCTCGATGTTTTTCAGCCTAACCGTTCCTGCTGGAGCACGCTGGATGAATTGGAAAACAGCAAGGTAGTTGGTTGGAAACACCTTGAGCCGTTGTTGCGGGGAACGCTGGAAACCAATAAAACCGGCAATGCTCAGCGCCTAGCTGCTGTCATGTTCGATACGCTCGATATGGTCAGCTATGCCGCGCTAATGAAAGATCCCAAGAAATGGTTGGCTGGACGTAAGCCACCCACGTCGCGCAACGAAATCGAGCTGGTCACTATCGCTTTGTCGCGTCTGGCTTATGGCAAGGAGCGTGCCAACAATGCGGTCTATGTTGACAACGTTTGGTCTAAAGCCATTCCCAAATCGAATATCGAATGGGTATGGAGCCAATTTGGTCTGGTCGCGGCACTGAATGTTGAACAAGATGCCGCGGGCTGGTATCGGCGCTCCGGCAATGCGCGCTTAACTGATTACAACCATGCGTGGCAGGTTCGCGCCGAACTGCGCCAGCCGCGCATCGATTGGGACTGGGTAGCAAAGTCGATACGCAGGATGTCGGCCAAGCAGGCGGCAGAATCGGTTTGGGTGTATTGGTATGCCCGCTCCCTTGAAGCGCAAGGCAATAAGCAGGCTGCGACTCAGCATTACGAGTCCATTGCCAACGAGCTTAGTTTCTATGGTCAGCTGGCGGGCGAAGAGCTGGGTAAAACACCTGTGTTGCCCCCAGCACCATCAGCGGTAACCGTTGCCGAGTTGCAGGCTGCCGCGTCCAACATTGGCTTGCAGCGTGCCATCGACCTGTTTCGCCTGGGTTGGCGCCCCGAAGCCGTGCCCGAATGGAATTTCGCCCTGCGTGGCATGAGCGACCGCCAGTTATTGGCGGCTGCCGAGTTGGCGCGACAGGAACACATTTACGATCGCGTGGTGAATACGTCATTGCGCACCGAAAAGGAAGTCGATTTTACGCAGCGTTTCATTGCGCCGTTTGAAGGCCGTGTCACTGAAAAGGCGCGCCTGATCAATCTGGATCCAGCCTGGGTATATGGGTTGATCCGTCAAGAGTCGCGTTTTATTACTGATGCCCGTTCTCATGTTGGCGCATCGGGATTGATGCAACTGATGCCGGCTACTGCGCGATGGGTTGCCAAGAAAATAGGCATGAAAGACTTCACGCCATCGTCGGTGAACGATTTCGACACCAATACGGTGCTGGGCACGAATTACCTCAGCATGGTGTTGAGCAACCTGAATGGGTCACAGGTGCTTGCCACGGCAGGCTATAACGCCGGCCCGGGCCGTCCGGTTCAGTGGCGCTCGAAATTGAGCGCGCCTGTGGAGGGTGCAATCTTTGCTGAAACCATCCCGTTTACGGAAACGCGGTTGTATGTGAAGAATGTGATGTCCAATGCTACGTATTACGCCATGATGTTCACGGGCAAGCCGCATTCCCTTAAGGAACGTTTAGGGACGGTGTCGCCCACGCCACAGAAGCGCGTCGATTTGCCATGATCGATCCTGCGGTTCAGGGCCTGGATGTCTATGTCGTAGGAGGTGCGGTGCGCGACGACTTGCTGGGCCTGCCTGCGGGAGACCGTGACTGGGTGGTGGTGGGCGCCACGCCGGAACAGATGTCCAGGCGCGGGTTTATCCCGGTAGGGGGCGATTTTCCGGTCTTTCTGCACCCGAAAACCAAAGAGGAATATGCGCTGGCCCGCACCGAGCGCAAGTCCGGGCGAGGCTACAAGGGCTTTACGTTTTATACCGGCGTCGACGTCACCCTGGAAGATGACTTGCAGCGCCGAGACTTGACCGTGAATGCGATCGCGCAGGGGCCCGATGGCCAATTGGTTGATCCCCTGCACGGCCAGGAGGACATCCAGCGCAAAGTGCTCAGGCATGTGGGGCAGGCCTTTGTGGAAGACCCCGTGCGCCTACTGAGGCTGGCGCGTTTCGCGGCACGCTTCCATGACTTTTCCATTGCACCGGAAACCTTGGCGCTGGCGCGCCGATTGGTGGACGACGGCGAGGTTGACGCTTTGGTTCCCGAACGGGTTTGGCGCGAGATGGTAAAGGGATTGATGACGGATCAGCCTGGCCGCATGTTCGACGTACTGGCGGCCACGGGGGCGCTGCCCCGCGTATTACCTGGGCTCCGGTTCGAGCCGCCGATTGCCGATGAATTGATACGGGCCAATCAGGCCGGGTTGGGGCTGCCGGCGCGTTTTGCATTATTGTGCCGATTATCCGATACGCCCTTAAGCGTCGCACAGCACGTGCGGGCGCCATCTGATTGCCAAGACTTTGCCAGGCTGTTGCCAGTGGTGCTGGAAGGCATCCAGGCGCCAGCCGGCACTGAAAATAGTCTGGATCTGATGGAGCGCTGTGATGCACTGCGCAAACCCGAACGCTTTCTGGACTTGATCGCGGCAGCGGCTTGTGTGTGCGACGTTGACCAGGATGTATGGCGAGTACGGGTAAGCGCAATTCGATCGGTAGATGCCGGTGCTATCGCCAAGCTTATGCAAGGCCAGCCGCAGCGCATCAAGCAGGCGCTGCGAGAGGCACGTTTACAGGCGCTGGAATCGCTCGCGTAATCTTGTTCAGGGTAAAAGGCTACAGGCGGTCGCGCCGATCGCCGCGCTGGAAGCCCATAAGGGGGCCAACGTTGCGGCCAATGGCCAGCA
The DNA here is from genome assembly GCF_040393045.1 of Pollutimonas bauzanensis. Lineage (GTDB taxonomy): Bacteria > Pseudomonadota > Gammaproteobacteria > Burkholderiales > Burkholderiaceae_B > Pollutimonas > Pollutimonas bauzanensis_A. The sequence continues at coordinate 11,003 of NZ_JBEBUX010000066.1, forward strand.
CCTTGAACAATTCGCCCATTTCAGCTTCGGAAATCAATTTCTGCACGGCAGACAAGGTCTGTGGCTGCGCGGTGGCATTAGCCTGCGCCAGCAGTTCCGGCATGCCGGCGTTCATAAGAAAACGCGCTTGCGAGGTGTATCCCAGCACATCCAGGCCGCCTTCGAGGGCGGCGTCCGCCATGGCGGTGAAGTCGACATGCGCGGTGATGTCCTGCAGTCCGGCATAGATTAGGGGCTGGCTGTGAGCGTGATGGCGAAAATGGCACATTAACGTCCCCTCGTTGCGCTGCGGATGATAATACTCGCGCTGTGGAAAGCCATAGTCGATCAACAATGCGGCGCCCTGTTTCAACCAAGTGCCCATTTGCCTTACCCACGCTTCGGCCTGCAGATTGATTTCGGACTGATAGCCAGGCAGAGGAGGCATGCGCGCGGCGACGGCCTGCTGCAGAGCGGCGTTGGCAGGGCGTTGTGCGAACTCGAAAGTAGGCAACAGTTCGATGCTCACATCGGTGGCAAGGGCAGTGGCAGGGTCCGCCTGGTGGTTGATGCTTGTGTTCTGGGCAAGCTTGACGCCGATCTCCATGACTGCGCCATCGTCATTCCAGCTGAACAGGGTCGCGGGCATGGCATCCAGGACTTCATTGGCCAATACGCAACCCGAAAATGCCACGGGCAAGGCGCTGAGCCACGTCACGCTGTCGCCGAACTCGGCTAGCCGTTGTTGCTGGCGTTGCTGTAAATCGGCCGATACTTCAAGTATCTGATACTGGGGCTCGATTCCTAACTGCCGCAAGGCAGGGATAACGGCAGCCGCCAGGGCGCCTGAACCTGCGCCAAACTCCAGCACGGTCACGGATTGGCTTGCTTTGAGCACCTGGGCCGCCTGCCGGGCTATGGTTTGGCCGAACAGCGGACTCATTTCGGGTGCGGTAGTGAAGTCACCAGTGGGCAGCTCGGCGCCAAATTTGGTATTGCCGGCTGCGTAATACCCCAGGCCAGGTGCGTACAGCGCCAGATTCATCCATTGCTCGAAGGGCATGAAGCCAGAGCAAGCGACCTGAATTTGTTGCGCCAGGTAGTTTGCTGTCGCAAGGGCGTGATGTGCGGACTCGGCATCAAGGGCAGGCAGGCCGGAAGGGATAGCGGATGATGGGTGCATGGTCATGGAAATAGTCGGAGGCTGGTGTCGAGTTGTGATCAAGAGCGCTTTTTCAAAGGGGGCTCAGGCTTTTCGGGCTCGGGTTGTTCTGTGTTGGCCTGGTCGCCGGGCTTGCCTTTGCTGAGCAAGAAGAGGCTATAGGACATAGAAAGCAGAAATGCGACCAGCAGCGCGACCATGATGGCGACAATATAGTTGTTGAAGACTATCCAGAGCGGCAAGGATAGAAGGAAGGCCAGGAACAAAGGCTTGCGCAGAAGCTGTTTCATAATCTGTGGGCGCTTGCTGTGGCATTAGTGAGCGCTGCGGCGCAACTTTCTTGATGCGTCTCGATTCAGGTCTTTCGCTTCATCTTCAGCATATTCTTTTTCTCCTGGCTCATACGATCCTTCGTGTATGCAGCTGCTAGGAACCCACTTGCACTTGATGCTGCGCTCTGAGCCGACCGACGAGCAACCAGAAACAATCACAACAAGAAAAAGCGATAAGCCGAATCGACTCAACATTTTAATGGACATTTTTACGACGCCTACAGAATTGCTATAACCCCTTCTTATAGCAGACTCATGAAAACCGCATCGGGCGGAGGTGCGCATGGTACGCAATTCAGTCCGCTCCGAAGGAATAAAAAACCCCGCTTTCGCGGGGTTTTTGGGTCAGCCGGGCAATGCTGGCATGACCTGATGTTGCATTGCTGACTTACGAAGCAAATTCGCGACGTGCCGCGCTTTTGCCGCGGGTCGACGTGGGCTTGCCGGCAAAGCCTGGACGGGTCGTAGGACGCGCGGTTGGCTTGGCGCCGCCTGGTGCCTTATGAGCAAAGTCAGGGCGTGCCGAGCGTGCAGGGCGGTCGCCGAAAGCCGGACGGTCGCTGCTGAATGCTGGGCGTTCGGTGCGTGCTGGACGGTCACCGAATGCAGGACGCTCGCTGCGTGCTGGGCGTGCATCGCCGTTGGCGGATTCGCTGCGGCCTTTGTAGCCGCCGCTGCGTTCTTCACCGCCAAAGCTCTTGCGGCTGTCAGCCGAACGATCATAGGACGGGCGGCCTTCGTAGGCTGGACGATCGTTGCTGCGGGCAGGACGACCTTCGTAAGCAGGTTTGTCGCCAAAACGGGGCTTGCCTTCAAAAGCAGGCTTGTCACCAAAGCGTGGCTTGCCTTCGTAGGCAGGCTTGTCGCCGAAACCACCGCGGTCAGCGCCTGGCTTACGGGCATAGCTTGGCTTGCCGCCGAAACCGGTACGTGGAGCAAAGCTCTTGCCGCTACCTTTACGATCTGTATAGGTAGGACGTGCTGTCTTCTTGGGCTCCAGGCCTTCGATTTCTTGCGATGGGATAGGCTGACCGATGAAGTGTTCGATGCGGCGTATTTTGTGGCGTTCAGAGTGAGTTGCCAATGTGAATGCCAAGCCACTGCGACCGGCGCGGCCAGTACGGCCGATACGGTGAACGTAATCTTCAGCTTGCATAGGCAAGTCGTAGTTGACGGCGTGGCTGATGCCTTGCACGTCGATACCGCGAGCGGCTACATCGGTTGCCACCAGGATACGCAGTTGGCCTTTTTGCAACAGGCTAAGTGTGCGGGTACGTTGGCGCTGATTCATGTCGCCATGCAGGGCAGCGGCGGCAAATCCTTGATCAGCCAGGCGCTCGGCCAAATCGTCGGCGCCACGCTTGGTCGACGTAAACACAATAGCCTGATCCAGATTGGCATCGCGCAACAGGTGGTCAAGCAAGCGCATTTTGTGGCCGTTGTCATCTGCGTACAACAAGCTTTGCGTAATGTTCGAGTGCTTTTCTTTCTGGCTCGACAGCTGGATTTGTTCCGGCTGGTTCATCATCTTGGCGGCCAGGCGGGCGATCGTGCCATCCAGGGTTGCCGAGAACAGCAGTGTCTGGCGGTCTTTGGGTGTGCTGCCAACAATGGTTTCGATATCTTCGATGAAACCCATGTCCAGCATGCGATCAGCTTCGTCCAGGACTAGCGTGTGCACGGTCGACAGGTTGACGCGTTTGGCTTGCAGGTGGTCGATCAGGCGGCCGGGTGTGGCTACCAATACGTCGACGCGACGCGACAAGGCTTTGAGTTGGGCGCCGTAAGGCATGCCGCCAACCACAACAGCGATACGCAAGTCTTTAAGGTGCGCGCCGTACAGCTTGGTGGCGTCGGCAACTTGCATTGCGAGTTCGCGAGTGGGGGTCAGTACCAGCACTTGTACACCGGTGCCTTTGTTGGCAGGCATATTCGAAATGCGGTTCAGGGCGGGGAGCATAAAGGCGGCGGTTTTACCGCTGCCGGTTTGTGCGGAAACCATCAGGTCGCTACCTGCCAGCGCCTTGGGAATGGCGGCTGCTTGCACGGGCGTAGGCTCGGCGAAGCCGGCTTTCAGAACGGCAGACAACAGGGAGGGGTTGAGACCTAAAGTATCAAAAGACATGCGTGATCCTTTGCCGTGCGAACGGCATACACTAGCGCGGGCAAATTAAGTGAGCCCGTGGCGCTGGTTGATTGGAGCATCGTGCCGACCGAATCAACCTAAAGTGCAGCGTAGTGTCTTGAAAGACGCAGCGAAAAGGCTCGGGGGTCAGGGAGCGATGGCGTTCGACATGGGTGCTGAGATATCAGTCAACTGCTATGACACAGCGTGTGCTGTATGAAAATGTCGACGCATTGATTAATGCAGTGCCAAGAGTATAACCTTATTTTTATATCAGGGGAAACCCCTAGCGTTGTTATGTTGCTACAGATGGGTGGTTATTTGATGTTTTTTAAGGCGGGGATGGGTTTTTTATGATGGTTTTTTTGTAGTTTCTTATAGGGGAAAGGGCGTTTTATTGCATTTTTTATAGGGCTAAGTGTGATTTCGATTTGATGGCTGGTTTTTTGTTTTTCGTGGTTTTTCTTGTCGGTTTGCTTGTCTTGCAGTGGGCTATTGTTTTTACTTCCTTGCTTGTCGTGCTGTCGAGTTTATCGCTTTCTTGAGCGTCGGCTGCCACAGGGGTTGGGACTGGCTCAGCGCTTAGCGGCCCTGTGCTGACGCCAGGGCTTCCCGGGCCAAGTCCATTTTCCGTGGCGCCCGCGAACTCGCAGCGCATACAGTCCACTGGACTGTATGCAAGCTTGCTGCTCGAACAGCGCGGGCTTGCCTCCACGGAAAATGGACTTGGCCCGGCGCACGCTGACTTCGCCTGTCCCAACCCCTGTGGCAGCCGACGTCGCATGAAAGGCTGACCTAGACGCCTTCGGCCAGAAGCCTTACGTCAGCGACCTTACAGCGGCAGCCGCCGGTTCATAAGGATGGTCGTCCAATCATCTATTGTGAGGCGCATCCCCCACGCGCTGCGCCGTCACAAGAACGAAGAGCCTCCAGAGGAAAACAGGCACGATCGGGGCAAAACCAAAGTGATGGGATAGCGCCGCCTACCGCGCACCCACCCAATCAATCCCAGCCTCCCCATGCTCCTCCAGCCAGGCATTAGCCGACGCAAAATGCCCGCATCCTATAAAAGGCTTGGGCGGACGCTGTGCGGACAAAGGGGACGGATGATTGGCCGTCAATACCTTCACTGGACCACCCCGGCAATCAGCCAATAAAGCCTGCTTGCTTTGAGCATGGGCCCCCCACAGCATGAACACCTTGGGCTGCGGCGCCTCCGCCACCCGGCGGATCAGCGCATCAGTGACTTCTTCCCAGCCCCTCTTGGCATGCGATGCAGGCTGCCCCGACTCAACCGTCAGCGCTGTATTCAGCAATAGCACCCCTTGTTGCGCCCAGTCGCCCAGATAATGGTGCTTGCGCACTGGCGTGCCCGGATACTCCATGGCGATTTCCTTGAACATATTCCGCAGGCTGGGCGGGCAAGGGCAGGTGTCCGGTACCGAGAACGCCAGGCCTTGAGCCTGATTGGGGCCGTGGTAGGGATCCTGTCCCAGGATGACTACGCGTACGGATTCTGGCTGCACATATTCCAGTGCGCGGAAGACAGAACGAGGATAAATTTCGGCACCCGCGGCCAGTCTTTGCGCAAGAAATGCGGACAGGCCATTCAAGGCTTCCCAGGCGCCGTCCGTTTCCAGCGTCTGGCGCCATGCTGGCGATAAGTGGTCTAGTTGGGCTTGGGGCGGCTCCAGCAAGGTGTTGTCGGCGGCCGGCAATAACGTGTTCTGGATGGGCGGTTTGCTTGGCATGGAGATCCTTTATCGTTGATCAGCGCTGCAGCAAAGCCGCTTCGAGTTCCTTGTAATAGCGCGGCAGCAAGGCATGTAATTGTGTCTTGTGGGTTTGCCAGGCCAGTTCGATTTCGGGTGCGCGCGCTGGCGCGCTGGCCCAGATGGCTTCCGGGAAATGGCTGTCGTCGGCCCAGCGCGGGATGACGTGCCAATGCAAATGCGGCACCATATTGCCGAATTGCGCCAGGTTGATTTTGTCGGGCTGCAGCACTTGGCGTTGCACCTGTTCCACCAGCCATACGACAGCCATGAATTCGTTACGCTCGCTGACTGACAGGTCGGTCATTTCGCGGACATGTTCTTGCCAGATAACACGGGTGAAGCCGGGGTGAGAGGCATCGTTGATGGTAATGACGCGCAACTTGTTGTTGCGCCAAAGCACATCGCCGCCAGGATTGATGCACAAGGGGCAGGTGGGTGATGTCGAGGTCATAGTGCTTTTTCCAGCGCCTTCACGATGCATTCAAGTACGGCAACGCGGGCATGTTGTTTGTTGTTGGCAGAGAGCACGTGCCAGGGGCAGCCGGGGGTGTCGGTACGAACAAACATTTCGTTGGCTGCCTGCTGGTAGGCATCCCATTTCTTGCGATTGCGCCAGTCATCGGGTGTGATTTTGAATGATTTGAATGGCGATGCTTCACGCTCGTGGAAGCGTATCAGCTGTTCTTTTTTTGTGATGGCCAGCCAGAACTTCAAGACCAACGCACCGCTGTCGCGCAGTTGAGCTTCAAACTCATTGATTTCAGAGTAAGCGCGTTCCCATTCAGCGGGCTTGGCGTATTTTTCCACGCGTTCCACCAATACGCGGCCATACCATGACCGGTCGAAGATGGTGACTTTTCCGGGCTGCGGCAGATCACGCCAGAAACGCCACAGATAGGGGTGCATAAGTTCTTCCGGGCTGGGCGCGGAAATAGGAATGGCATGGAATTGCCTGGGGTCCAGGGCGTGGGTCACGCGCCTTATCGCGCCGCCTTTGCCAGCGGCGTCGTTGCCCTCGAAGACAAGGACCAGTGGTAGCTTGGAAAACGCTTTGTCCCGCGATAGTTCGGCCAGCCGGCTTTGCCATAACGCAAGACCGGTTTCATATTCTTTGTCGTTTAGCGCCGCGCTGTAGTCTAGGTTATCCAACTGCGGGGTCGTCTTGGTGACGGCGGTTTTGCGGCCAGGATCGCTGCTTGCATCGCTTACCGGCATGGCGTCAATAACCGGGATGTTCGCCATTTGTTTACGTTTGCTTTCGCGCAAGGCGGACAATACGGCCTGCCCGGTGGCGATAGCGCGCATTTCGTCGTCGGCGCTGGGGATGACAAGCCATGGCGCATAGTCGCCATGGGTCAGCGAAATTCCCAGCCCGGCACCTGTTCGCAGGCGTGCGAATTTTTTCCTGACCTTGAAGTCTGCGGGGCCGACCCTCCATGCGGTTTCGGGATTGGCTAGCAGGGTATCAACGCGTTCCTTTTGCGCATCGCGCGATAGGTGATACCACAACTTGATGATTTGAACGCCATCCTGGGCAAGCAGGGTTTCGAATTCGCGTATGGCATGGGCGTGTGCCTGAATTGCGTCGGTGTTGGGCTTTTTTTTGGCAGCCTCATGGAACAAGGGTTGGTACCAAGAACCAAAAACGATACCGATCCTGCCTTGAGCGGGGAGTTGCCGCCAGTAGCGCCAAAAGAAAGGGTGGCCTTTCTCTTCCCTCGTGGGCGCGCCAAAAGCCATGGTGCGGATGTGGCGCGCGTCCATCCATTCGTTCAGCAGGCTGACCGATGCGCCTTTGCCAGCGCCATCGATGCCCGAGATGACGATCAGCAATGAACGCTCGGCTTTTTCAAGCCTTGCGTATTGCGCTTTAAGCAGAGCCGTGCGCAGCCGCGCCGTTACGGGCTTGGCCTGTTCCTTCGAGAGCCCGGGATCGGATTCAGCAATGTCAAACATAGGCCTTATCGCAAGTTTTTATTGACGCCAGGCTCTTAAGGCAACGCGGCGCATCAGGTTTTGAAAAAGAGATCCTGGAGAGCAACGCCGGGTTCTGGTGCGCGCATGAAGGCTTCGCCCACCAGAAACGCGTGCACATCGTTATCGCGCATCAGTTTGACGTCGTCGGAAGAAAGAATGCCGCTCTCTGTAACGACCCGCTTGCCTTCGGGAACGGCAGACAACAAGTCCAGCGTTGTCTGCAGAGACGTTTCAAAGCTGCGCAGGTTGCGGTTGTTGATGCCGACGAGCGAGGTGTTGAGTTCAAGTGCAATGTCCAGCTCGGCGCGATCATGAACCTCGACCAGTACGTCCATGCCCAGTTCGGTGGCAATAGTCTCGAATTCCCGCAACTGCTGGGGGGATAGCGCCGCTACGATCAATAAAATGCAATCGGCGCCAATCGCCCGCGAGTGAACGATCTGGTAGGGATCGATCATGAAGTCTTTGCGTAATACCGGCAAGGTGCAGGCCGCGCGCGCCTGTCGCAAGTAATCGTAAGACCCCTGGAAATACTGCACGTCAGTCAGTACGGACAGGCAGGCAGCGCCATGAGCGGCATACGAACTGGCAATTTCGACCGGATTGAAATTTTCGCGGATGACACCCTTGGAGGGCGATGCCTTCTTGATTTCTGCGATGACTCCAGGCTGGCCTAGCGCAATTTTCTTTTCTATGGCGCGAGCAAAACCGCGCACATCCTTGCGGCTTTTTGCTTCACGCAACATATCGGCTTCGCTGCGCATTTGTCGTGCAGTGGCGATTTCGATTTTCTTGGTGTCGAGTATTTGTGACAGGATGTCGTTCATGCGGAAAGCGTCCTGGTATAAGAGCAGAATTCATCAAGCTTAGCCCGGGCTGCCCCGTTGGCTAAGGACTCAAAGGCCATTTTCAGCCCCTCTTCGATAGAGTCGGCCTTATTGCCTGTATAGATGGCCAAGCCTGCGTTAAATCCAACGATATCACGAGCAGGGCCGTCGACATTGTCCAGCGCTTGAAGCACCATCTTGGCCGACTCTTCGCGATTGTTGACCTTAATGGAGCGATTAGACACCATTGCCATCCCAAAGTCTTCAGGGTGAATTTCATATTCGCGCACTTGGCCGTCTTTCAGTTCGCCCACCAGTGTGGTCGCACCCAACGAGGCTTCATCCATGCCGTCTTTGCCGTGCACGATCAAAACATGCTTGGATCCCAGGCGTTGCAGCACGCGCACTTGAATACCGACGAGGTCCCCGTGAAAGACGCCCATCAACTGATTAGCGGCATTGGCCGGATTGGTCAGCGGCCCAAGAATGTTGAAAATGGTGCGTACAGCCAGTTCTTTGCGAACTGCCGCGACGTTCTTCATGGCGCCGTGATGGGCAGGTGCAAACATGAAGCCTATCCCGATGCGGTCTATGCTTTCGGCAACTTGTTCGGGGTTGAGCATGACTTGGGCGCCCAAGGCTTCGAGTACATCGGCGCTGCCAGATGACGACGAGGCGCTGCGGCCACCGTGCTTGGCTATTTTCACCCCTGCCGAGGCGGCGACGAACATGGCGGCGGTCGAGATATTGAAAGTGTTGGACCCATCGCCGCCGGTGCCGCACATATCCAGCAAATCGTCAGGGTTCGAAGTGTGGACCGGTAATGCGAATTCGCGCATCACCTGGGCCGCCGCGGCAATTTCACCCACGGTTTCCTTTTTTACCCGCAAGCCCATGATCAGCGCGCTGGCGATTTGCGGCGAAACTTCGCCTCGCATCAGCATGCGCATCAGGTGCAGCATTTCGTCGTGGAAAATTTCGCGGTGCTCGATGCAGCGTGAAAGCGCTTCGGTCGGTGTGATAGTCATGATCGGCTCGTATTGTTATTTATACATTCAGGAAGTTCTTCAGCAAGGCGTGGCCGTGCTCGCTAAGAACAGACTCCGGATGGAATTGCACACCGTAAACCGGCAAGGTCTTATGGCGCAAGCCCATGATTTCCCCATCGGCGGTCTCGGCGGTGATTTCCAGGCATTCAGGAAGGGTTTTGCGCTCGACAGCAAGGGAGTGGTAGCGGGTTACGACAAATGGCGATGGCAGTCCGCTGAATACGTCGGTGCCTGTGTGGGTAATGTCTGACACCTTGCCGTGCATGATTTGCTGGGCGCGGATAATATTGCCGCCATAGGCTGCCCCGATCGCCTGGTGGCCAAGGCATACGCCCAGAATGGGTAGTTTTCCGGCAAAGTGCTGGATCAATTCTATGGATATGCCGGCCTCGGCGGGCGAGCATGGGCCGGGCGATACGCAAATGCGTTCGGGTTTCATGGCAACGATATCGGCTACGCTGACCTGGTCATTGCGGCGGACCTCAACGTTTTCCCCAAGCTCGCCAAAATATTGAACGAGGTTATAGGTAAACGAGTCGTAGTTATCAAGCATCAATAGCATATGTTTCTCCTTGGGATGATGCTTTTCGCATTAGATGGGTTCGTCCAGGCCGAACTGGACCTGCTCGGCAGCCCGCAAAACAGCGCGCGCTTTGGCTTCGGTTTCCTGCCATTCTTTTTCAGGATCCGAGTCGGCCACTATGCCGGCTGCAGCCTGCACATATAGCATGCCGTCCTTGACAATGCCGGTGCGTATTGCAATGGCGACGTCCATTTCGCCACCGTAGCTCAGGTAGCCGGCTGCGCCGCCGTAAATGCCGCGGCGCACAGGTTCGAGTTCGTCAATGATTTCCATGGCGCGCACCTTGGGAGCGCCGGTCAGGGTACCGGCAGGGAAGGCTGCGCGCAGCACGTCCATATTGCTCATGTTGTCATGCAGTTCGCCGCAGACATTGGACACCAGGTGCATGACATGCGAATAGCGTTCTATGGTCATGGTGTCGGTTACCTTGACCG
>NZ_JBEBUX010000067.1:0-21208 GCF_040393045.1 Pollutimonas bauzanensis
CCAGTACAGCAGTGGGGAAGGTGTCAACTGCGCTGCTTGCTGTGACCGGCATGACGACCCTGCCTATCTTTACGGTCTACATCACGTCCATCATTCATAGATGGAGTCAGCCATTGAGCGAGAACAATCCAGCGCGGCCGGACTTGTAATAAGCGCGCTGGAGTCGTGCGGGTGTGTCATAGCTGACGATAGCGTGGCATGCACAGAACCGGAGTTCGGCTGGATCATTGGGCATACGGTGAGTTCGTCGGAGGGACGTGACCTGGTCGGGACTTATTTGGTAGGCCCGGGCAATGTTATTTCACCGATTCAAATAGCTCTTTCGTCGAAAAAATATTTCGGACCGGCTTATTTGGTGGGAAACTTTTGCACGACAACGCACCCTAGACAGGTAGACTCAATGAGAAAAGCAAAAGATTCAGTCGCAATTTTCGGCAACAACCCAGCCCATTTGGGCTTGATCCTGTCACTGGGCGCATCCCTGATGCTGGCAGCCTATCCAACCCTGGCGGACACTGTCACCACGCCGCGTAACTTAGAGTTCTACGCAGCCAATGGCAAGGATAAAAGTGGAGAGAAGGACGGGGCGGCGGGGACGGGCATCAACTATACCAACTATGACGACTTTGTTATCTCCACCACGACGACTGCACCGACAGATGAAGACAGTGTTTATTTCCTTACCACGGTAGGTGGCCTGGGTGTGGATGAAGGCCATGGCGGCCAAGGCGGCAGCCTGACGTTCACCAATGATGGCAGCATGACTCTGAATGCCACCGGCGTCTGCTGTAATTTCTACAATCACATCATCTATGCGAAGTCGCTCGGCGGTTCGGGCGACAGTGACAACGACAACAACGACTCAGATGGTGGAGGCGCTGGCAACGGGGGGACGGTCAATGTAACAAACTCGGGGAATATCACCCTGAACGGCGCACTCGGTTACTTTGGCGCTCCGTTCATCGCTCTTCGGGCGTCGACCGTCGGCGGCAACGGCGGGAACCAGAACAGTGGTGCTGAAGGCGATCAACATGGCGGCTCAGGCGGTTCGGGTGGCGACGTCACTATTACAAATACGCAGGCTATTTCACTGGGCACCTCCACCGACAATCGTGCCGTGGGCCAGGCGTACGGCGGCGCAATACTGGCTGAATCGCTTGGCGGCATGGGTGGGAACGAGAATGGGATTGCCGGCAATGCCAACAGGGTCACCATTGATAACAGAGCCCCTGTCAGCCTGTACTGGGATACCGACTCAAGCGGTGGGGTCGGAATGTTCGCGATTCGTGGCCTGGCACAGGCGGGGGATGGCAGTGATGTCGACAACGACAACTCCGACCCTGGCGGCAATGGTGGCAGTGGTGGCATAGTGACGGTGGGTTCATCGGCTAATGTAACCATGGATATAGCGAACGCCCCCGGCATTGACGGCGCAGCAATGGTGGCCCAGAGCATTGGCGGCAAGGGTGGCAAGGGGCCGCCCAAGGACAAGACCGGCGGTACGGGCGGCACGGCATACAACACAACCATTAACCTTACCGGCAACGCCAGCGTGAGCACGTCAGGCGGAGCACTATACGGGCTATTGGCGCAAAGCATAGGTGGCCAGGGTGGCGATGGCGGGGATGCCGACGCTCTGGCGGGTCAGGCGGGAGGTGGCGGCATGGGAGGAGCGGGGGGCGTGGTCACGGTAACCACCGACGCAGGAACAAGGATCAGTACGCAAAACGACTATGCGGGCGGCATTGCTGCCCACTCGCTTGGCGGTGGTGGCGGTACAGGCGGTGATTTTGTCAGTGTCCTGGGAGGACAGGGCGGCAATGGCGGCAATGGCGGCAACGCGGGTACGGTGACCTTGACCTTGAATGGAGACATCGTAACCGCGGGCGACCATGCATACGGCGCACTGGGGCAATCCATTGCTGGTAGCGGTGGCACGGGCGGTGTCGAGACAGGAGGCCTGGTCTCGCTCGGCGGTGATGGCGCCGGCGGCGGAGCCGCCAATACGGTCACTGTGACGAACGGCGGCAGCATTTCCACGCAAGGCTATAGCGCCCATGGCATTGTGACTCACTCGATTGGCGGCGGCGGCGGAGCCGCGGGTTCGGCATCCGGCTGGTTGAGCATAGGCGGCAGCGCGGAAGGCGACACTAATTCCTCAGGCGGACAGGTGTCCGTTACCAATTCGGGTCAGATAGCTACACAGGGCGTTGCCGCTGCCGGGATCGTGGCGCAGTCCATAGGCGGTGGTGGTGGCACAGGGGGATCTGCCATGGGAATTGCCGGCGTGGGTGGTACGGGCTCGGGGGGCGGTTCGGGCTCGACGGTGAATTTGCACGGCCTGGGCACTGTGAAAACCTCGGGTGATTATGGGGTAGGTGTGCTGGCTCAATCGGTGGGCGGCGGCGGTGGCAATGGAGGGGACGCGCTGAACTTTTCTGCCGGAGTCTCCGTAGGCATAGGCGGTAGCGCAGAGGGTGGCGGCAATGGCGGCCCTGTGTGTATATCTAATAGCGGCGGCTGTGGAGGCGCTGCAGCGTCTGCGGCCGAATCCATCACTACGCTTGGCGACCAGGCTATAGGCATATTGGCGCAATCCATAGGCGGAGGGGGGGGTAACGGTGGTAGCGACACCAGCTTCAGCGTGGTGTCGCTCGTATCCTTGCAGATGGGGGGTACGGGTGGTGGGGGGGGGAGTGCCAGTTCGGTAGACGTCAAGCACACTGGATTGTCCGTCACTACCGGCGGCGTATATTCCTCAGGTATCGTGGCGCAATCCATAGGCGGCGGTGGCGGGAACGGGGGCAGCGCGTCTGCATATTCTGCAGACGTAGGTTTTAGTGTGGGGTATGTCTTGGGCGGCAGCGGTGGTAACGGAGGCTCTGCGAGCGACGTGACCGTCGCGCTGGATAATAGTCAGATCATCACAGGGTTGCCACCTCAGGGGAGCAGTTCGGAAACCTATGCGCCCAACGATTCGATGGGCATAGTGGCCCAGGCTATCGGTGGCGGTGGCGGCAATGGTGGCGATGCCAGCAGCCACAGCCTGATGCTGCCGGTACCGACCGGAGAGGGCGCTTCACTGGCCTTCAACTTCCAGGTTGCCATGGGAGGGAATGGCGGGTCGGGCCAGAACGCCTGCGGGTCGGCTGACTGCCTCGTCGACGTCAGCCTGACGGGCGGCACATCGGTGGCGACTCTAGGGGATGGTTCGCATGGCGTGCTTGCGCAAAGCGTTGGAGGTGGGGGTGGTAATGGCGGCAATGCATCGGTGATGTCGACGACCCTCGGCGATGGGGATTCGCTCGAATTTACGGGAGGGGTATCGCTTGGAGGTCAAGGCGGTGGCAGCGAAGATGGCGGCAGCGCCGGTGGTGCCGTCAATATCAGCTTGGGCGACGCAGGCGTTACGCCAGTGGCAGTGGATCCTATTTCAGTGCCGCCGGGCAGTACTCCCCTGCCTTCCTCCATCGTGACCTACGGGCACTATGCCAACGGTGTCTTGGCTCAGTCGATCGGCGGCGGAGGCGGCAATGGCGGCATGGGTAGCAGCAACACCAATGACGTGGGCGGCCTGCTTAGTGTCACGGCTACGGTAGCCCTGGGAGGCGCAGGTGGCGGCGGTGGCTATGGCGACACAGTGACAGTGACCCAGAATCGCAACCACACTATCCAGACGCTGGGCTCGGGTTCACGCGGTATTGTGGCTCAGTCCATCGGCGGCGGCGGCGGTGCATCACAAGGCGGCACGCTCTCGTTGGGTGCAGGCGCCGAGGGGGTTGGCGGGAACTTGTCTGTCGGTGTGGGGATGTCCGGAGGCAACGGGGGAGGAGGCGGCACAGTCAATACCTATACCAGCGGTGTGATTCAGACGATGAGTGCCGATGCCGATGGTGTCATGGCGCAATCGATAGGGGGCGGTGGCGGCCTGGGCGGATCCATAGGCGCCGATGCCGTATCCAAGCCCATTCTTGAGCGTTTGAGCGACTTATCAAGCGGCGAGGGCGAGGAGGAAGAGGCCGAGGATGCGGAAGTCAAGTACACGCTGGGTGTGTCAGTAGGAGGAAAAGGTGGTTCAGGTGGCAAGGGCGGCACAGTCAATTTGTATCATGCCGGCCAGATCAACACACAAGGTGACTGGGCTGACGGCATTGTGGCTCAGTCCATAGGCGGTGGCGGTGGAACCGGCGGCTCCTCAATTGCGTCGGGCAGTAAAGCTACTGCCAATGTCGATATAGCAGTGGGTGGTTCCGGGGGGAGTGGTAACGATGGCGGGCCCATCAACTACACGTTCAGCGGTGACTACGATGGCCATATCGTCACGTCAGGCTATTTGGCTTATGGCGTGTTGATGCAGTCCATAGGCGGTGGCGGCGGACAAGGCGGCGACGGGTCTGACCACGCTGCGGGCTCGCTGACCATAGGTGGTTCAGATGGCGGCAGCGGCGGAGCATCCGGCTCGGGTGGAGCCATACAAAGTGGTGGCGCCGGAAATTGGATAGCCGTTACGACAACAGGTATGGACTCATCTGCCTTGGTGGCCCAGTCGATAGGTGGCGGTGGCGGTGTCGGTGGCGTGGGCAATAGCACGAATTCCGACGGGGAACAGAGCCACAATATAGCCTTGAATGTAGGAGGCAGCGGGGGAAGTGCCGGTAATGGAGGCGCGGTGAATATAGAAACCGGCGCCGCCATAAAAACATCAGGATACCGGTCACTCGGCATCGTTGCCCAATCGATAGGCGGAGGCGGAGGGATAGGCGGCGGTGGAGCTTCGCACAACTTTACCAGTGTATCGCTCGGTGGGCGGGACAACAGTGGTGGAGACGGTGGCAGCGTCAATGTGAATCTGCTGCCTGGCAGCAGCATCTCTACTTCCGGTTTGGCTGCACACGCGATTGTGGCGCAGTCCATAGGCGGCGGTGGAGGGATTGCTGGTAATGGTACCGGGCCGTTTAAACTTGATCCCTCGGCTTGGTCCGGCTCGGCCGGAGGCCAGTCGAGTTTCGGTAACGGCCATGATGTAAGCGTCACGACAAATGGCTCGATCTCCACGGCGAGTGACTCAGCATTTGGTGTCATCGCACAATCGATCAGCGGCGGTGGCGGGTTGGGCTCAGACAGCACAGCCAATTTTGCAGGCAGCAACGGCGGGCAAGCTACGCAAGCCGCGGGCAACGTGACGGTCAATCAGTCCGGAACAATCAATGCTTTAGGGGCAGGTTCAACAGGCATTTTCGCGCAAAGCGCCGGTTCCCAAGGGTCTGGAGTAGTTACCGTCAATGTCAACGGCTTGGTTACAGGTGGAACGGGTTCTGGCGCCTACGGTGTGTGGCTTGTTGGCGACAACCAGAATTATCTGAATATTAATGGGACCGGCAACGTGATTGCCTCGGAAGGGGGCAGCGCTATACATTTTGACGGTCCGGACAGCAATCAGTCCCAGAAAGCACTCGTACACAACACCGCCGCCCCAGCGTCGCTGACGGCCAACAACGCAGGGGGAATCTACGGCAACATCGAATGCAGCGGTGCTGCCGGCCAAGTGGCCTGCGATGTCAACAATGCTGAAAGCGGCATCTTGAGCGATGCCACCCTCTACCAGGCCAATATCGACAATGCCGGCCTGGTCGTCATAGGCAAGCCTGGCGCATTCAGCACGCTGTCGGTCACAGGTGACTTCAATCTGCAGTCAGCCGGCATCTTGCAGGCTGACGTAGATTTCGACAAGCTCAAGTCTCCGCGCATGGTAGTGCAGGGCGATACTCGTCTGAATGGCCAAGTCAATGTCCAACCGTTTGCCCTGTTGCCGGATCGCGAGGTTACCGTGGCCACACTGCATGGCGATATCCAGGGAGCCCCCAAAGCCAAAGACAGCCCTGTGGTTGACTACGATGCCAGACTGGACGGCAGGCACGTGCGAGTGAGGGCGGCTTCCACTGATTTTGCCGCTGAGTCCATGAGGCTGGAGCCGAATCAACACGCCGTGGCCGAACATCTGCAGCGAAGCTGGGACCTGGGCGGCAACTCGGCAATGGCTCCTTTGTTTGCCTCGCTGGATATGGGCTCTCGCAATGGTGCAGATGCCTACGCTGACATGATCTCGGATTTGTCTCCGGGCGTCAGCCTTGCGACCGCTGCCCAAATGAATGCAGGCATGAGCCAATTTGCCGGCAATATGATGTCTTGTCCGGCATTTTTCGGAGGGGATGCACTGGCCGGAGAACAGGATTGCCTTTGGGGGCAGGTGACAGGGCGCAATACCAGTCAAGACAGCCACGATGGCGTTTCAGGGCATTCTTTCGAGAGCGTAACTTATCAGTTCGGTGGGCAGCGCGAGTTCCGGCCAAACTGGTTTGTTGGCGGGTCTGCGGCCTACCAGACCGCCCGCCTGAAAGATGACGATAGCCGTGTCAGCGGCGACGGCTCATTGGGCTATCTTGGTGTAGTGCTCAAGCATCAGGCTGGCCCATGGGTGTTTTCAGGCGGGATGGGTGCGGGCTATGGAAATTATGATATCGACCGAAGCTTGCGCATTCCGAATCTGCAAAGCACGGCGTCGTCGGACCAGGATGTGTACAGCGCGGCTGCGCGATTGCGCGTCGCACGCACCTTTGCGAAGGACAGCTTCTATGTCAAACCCTACGTAGATCTGGATGTCAACTACACGCGCATGCCTGGTTATACGGAATCGCGAGGCGATACGCATTTAACCGTGCAGGATAGCAACCAATTCGTCATTGGACTGTCGCCCATGATTGAAGTGGGGGGCCGAGTCGAACTCAACAATGGCGCCGTCATGCGTCCGTTCGCTTATGCGGGAGTGTCACTCTTGTCCCAGGACAGCTATAAAGTGAGAGCCAGCCTGCAAGGCGCTCCCGTCGGTTCTGGCGACTTCGAGACGTCTATGCCTATGGACAATGTCATTGGCCGGCTGGGCTTTGGCTTGCAGGTGTCGAATGTGGAAGGCGTGGATTTCCGCCTGCAATATGACGGTGAATTTTCCAGTCATGCCCAGAGCCATAGCGGGACATTGAAAGTCATGGTGCCCTTCTAGAGTGTGTTGCGGTCTATGCCAAGGCGTGCCGCAGCCCATTTACTCGTTGTCAGCTTCCCTGCAAATCCGTCCAGCAGCCGATTCAGCACCTTGATCTGGCGCGCATTCATGGGGATCGTTGCGGCCTGTTGCCAGAACTTCGCCTTGGCCAGCACTTGATCCAAAGTGCCATGTGCTTGTTCGACAGCTTTTAGTAAAGTTGCCAGGAACCATTTCAGCCAGGCAGTTGGCCGGAGGCGCTTCAAAATGATTTTTTTCACGGCCAATAGATCCAGAAAACACTTGCATAGGGCCTGTGGAGTCGTCACGCCAAGTGCCGACGTGAATGTGGCTCATGCTGCGCCACCACCTGACCGAAGAGTTTAAGGTGGCGCCGGGCACCACGTATCGATGGGTAGACAGCAGGTGAGGGTGGCCAATTGAGTCCCGTCCGCCGGGACTCTTTTATCAAGAACGTGCATAGCGTTAAGCGCAAACCGACGCGATACCTAGCATGTAATCACCAGGTGTATTTCACACCGGCTCTGCCGCCATACTGATGGTAGCCCTGCGCACCCCACGAGCCTGCGAGGCTCGCCCAGCCGGTCCAGCCCTTGGCCAAATCGGCATTCACGCCCACTTTGAGTTCGGCCCGGTTTTTGGGATACAGCTGTCCCATTTGCAGTGCGTCAAAGGAAACAGTGCTGTCGGCGCGGGTATGCCACCAGTTCACGGTGGCAAACGGCTGCACCCGGCGCCCATGGTTCAGCTCGATATTGCGATAGGTGCGCACGCCCAGGCGGCTTATTACACTATGGGAATTGGCCTGATCGACCTGCGTGCCATTGTCCTCGGTGACGCTGTCCGTTTTCACACGAACATAAGTCAGCTGCGCTTGGGGTTCGATCATCCAGTCGCCAGATGCTTTGAACGCGTAGCCCGCTTCGCCGGATACCGACCAGGCGCGCGAATCGTAGCGGACTGCAGGCAGCCCCTCGCCCTCGACACGGTTGTTAAACCAGCCGTACTGGGTCCAAAGGTCGACATAGGCGCCTAGCTGCGTGTCGGCATTCTGGAACCACGTGGCATACACCCCGCCGTTGTAACCTTCGACCTTGCCGCGGGCCTGGGCGGTGTTGCCGTCGGCGCGTACCTTGCTGTCGGCAACACCGTAACCGAACATGGTTCCTACGTGGATGCGGCCTGCCTGCGAACCTACACCCCATTTCGCGACATCGCCGCCGCCTTGCAGCAAAAGCAAGTCTGTGTCGACGTGGAAGTTCGCATCCTGACTGTTGCTGGCCCCCCACGTCCGTGTGCTGCGCAGCCAGGCTGAACCGTGCTTGTCGGAGGATGTGGTGTCCTGGCCGTTCCCGGTGAGTTGCAGGCTGCCTTGGCGGTCATGCAGGGACTGCACGAACATCTGACCGACCAGGCGTTGATTGGCCAGGTAGGCAGCGACTTCCGGGCGGTAAAGGGGTGCCGGAGTGGGGGCGGGCGAAGGTGAGGGTGGCGCTACAGGTGGAACGGGCTCGGGTTTAGGCGATACGGGAAGATCGGTATCAGGAGCTTCGGGTGGCTCAGTTTCGGGCAATACTGGAGGCTCGATATTACGTTGTGAGCGCAAATACCAGTTGTCGGCCTCGGACACTTGACTACCACCGCGATACAACTGGTACTCGTAGGCGCCGGCCACCACGCGGCCATCCAGGGCAAAGCTTCCTTCAGATGCCTCACTGTGGATGAGTGTCGAAGCCCTACTGAGTTGCACTTGCGGCTCGGTAATCTCCTCTATCTCGACTCTCTTGACGACCTCGATGCCGTTTGCGGTCGTCAGGTCGCCAACGCCACCGGTATTCCGGATACGCAAGCGCGTTTGCCCTCCGACTGGGTTTGTAGTGTTGATCACTACCTTATCCGAGGGCGAGTCATCGCCACCCAGCCAGGTGTTCAAGCCAATGACACCATCAGTCGAATTCAGGGTGCCGGTCGTCAGTGTTTTGTAGGTGTTTGCCGCAAACGGGGTACTGAAGACAGCCCCCGAGTCCAGCGTTAGGCTGGTCAGCACAGAGTCGCCGGTCATGTTCCACACAGAGCCGCTGTGCAAGGAAAGCGAAGAAGTCACCTGTGTGTAGCGCTCGCCCAACATATGAGCGGCACCCGTTAGCACGGAATTGTTGCTCGCAACTACGTTGAGAGCAGGGTATATGCCCGCGCCTGCGGCCGTGGCGAGTAGGGCACCGCCGCCAATAGCTGTGGAGTTGTTCATCGAGACGTTTAATTCGCCGTTATTCGCATAAATGGCGACGCCATGCTCGGATTTCACAGAGCTATCCACTAACACGGCGGTGGCATCGCGGGTGTTCCTCGCATATAAACCGTGGCTATCTTGCCCCAGTGCCTGTAGTGTGCTGCTACCCAAGGTTATCGTGTCGTTCGCGCTGTTACTCCAATCCACTGCGTGCGAGTTTATGCTACTCGTCCTAATCGAGACACCGCTGGCATCGACCGGTGTGTGGTCGTACATGTTAAGAACCTGAAGACCCGCCGAATTAGCCCCGGTCGTGGTCACTGATCCCCCTGTCAGCGTCACTTTCCCTCCTAAATTTGCAGCTACA
Source organism: Pollutimonas bauzanensis (assembly GCF_040393045.1). GTDB lineage: Bacteria > Pseudomonadota > Gammaproteobacteria > Burkholderiales > Burkholderiaceae_B > Pollutimonas > Pollutimonas bauzanensis_A. Next base: position 9,655 of record NZ_JBEBUX010000067.1, read on the forward strand.
CCGGGAGATGCTACACCGCTCGTGCTAATCACCACATTGTTCAGCGAGCTTGTTCCGTTGGACGTAGTCGTCACACCGGAAGCTAAATAACCGCTCGTGCTAATCACCACATCGTTCAGCGAGCTTGTTCCGTTGTACGTAGTCGTCACACCACGAGCTATGTCACCGTGAGTGACTATCGAGCCTTTCGACATAGAAAATACGCTGCCAGCGTTCTCGACATTAACCCCATGCCCGTAGTCTGTTGTGGTCGTGATATCGACGTCCACTAGGGTAATAGCGCTCTCAGCCAGATTACCGAAATTGGTTATGTGCGCTCCGATGCTGTCTGTGGCTATGGTGGTTCCCGTGGCGATAATCGCACCGCCATCGGTAGTATAGAGCCCGGTTTGCTTAGTGGTCACTGAACCGCCATCGAGGGTGATAAGGCCGCCGGACTGTGCCCACGCGCCGAAGCCATCTCCCGTGATGAATACAGGCCCGATTCCGTTGATGACACCACCACTCAAAGCCCATAGCCCAGTTTCACTGGGCGCAGTCGTGAAGGTGCCGCTCGCAGAAACTGTGATGCCGTCCGCACTGAGTAGCTGCGCTATCACAGGCTGACAAGGTAATGTCAACAAACTACTTGAAGCGACGTAAACACCAACAGCTAGTTTCACGGGTCGTTTGGAATATTGGTATGACATGCGATCATCTCGTTCTATGGCCGATTTCAGCCGATAGACGAGTCTATTTATCACGATCGTGATTGTCTATGCGTCGGTTTGATACTTATCAACGAGAGGAGGAATAGATGGGTCGCAGCGTCAATTCCGTATTTCTGGATACTCGCCACTGAGGCCCTGCACGATATCCATCACGTGTTCTTTGGCCTCAAGCACGCATGTCTTAATTGCCAACAAGGCCGCTTGTGCCTGTACAGGGTCATCAAGGCCAAGTTGCGCAAGAGCTTCTACTTGATTGAGTCCTAGAGCGGCCTCGTCGAGAGCGGCGAGCAGAGCGTCTGGTATCAATTTATGCATGTGGAGGACCTTTGTCGCAGTGTGATCTTGAGTGTAACTTTAGCTGATGCTTTGAACTAGCCTGCGCGGCAAGTCTTCCATGCAGGCAAAAGAGGAAACGATCACATCTGGTGCAGACCGTTCAGTTCAGCTTGCGGCGAGGGATTTTGAGAATCAAAAAATTTGAGAAGATAAAATCCTCTGGAGCACGCTAAGCTTTGCTGGGCTTGGTTTTCCGGAGGGATAGCCCGGGTTGGTTTTACGCTTCAATTAGACGGTTTTGGATGGGTTTTACCTTCCGGTGGCTCCTATTTGGCACCTGGAAATCGTCACTGACTAGAGGCGTCATGGCTACCTTAAAGCTTACCAAGACCGTAATAGAAACCGCAGTACCGCAGGGCAAAGATTATGAACTGCGCGATACCGTTGTCCCAGGCTTTCATTGCAAAGTCACGACTAAGGGCAGAAAAATATTTGCCCTTCAGTATCGTACCAATTCGGGAGAGCGTCGAAAACCCACGATTGGCAAATTCGGTGAGTTGACCGTCGAGCAGGCTCGCGACATTGCGCGAGACTGGTTTGCTGATATTCGCAAAGGACATGATCCAAGTGCGGAGAAGGCTGCGGCACGACAAGCGCTTACTGTTAAGGAATTATGCAAAAAATTCATCGAAGAATACTCAACGCCGCGCAATAAGCCGAGCACCGTTGTGAACTATCAAGACCACATCAACCGCTACATCATACCGACCTTGGGTCGCATCAAGGTTCCGGATCTGACACGGGCCGACGTGAGTGAAATGATGCAGCGACGTTCGCATATCCCCTCTACGAGCAATCGGGGGTTCGCCTGCTTACGCAAAATGCTGAATATGGCGGACGTATGGGGTTATCGTCCGGGCGGTTCCAACCCCTGCCGGCACGTCCCGATGTACCCCGAGAAAGGCACAACGCGATTCATCACTGATGATGAGTTGGTGCGCATTTACGAATATCTGGATCGAGCTGATGAGGAAGGCTTGGAGCATCCACTGCTGACATTGGGTATTCGCCTGCAATTTTTATTTGCTGCTCGCATGTCCGAGATTCGGCTGTTGGAATGGGCCTGGGTGGATTTTGAGAATCGCCGCGTCGCTTGGCCGGACAGTAAGACGGGGAAAATGTCCAAGCCCATGAGCGAAGATGCTTATCAGCTTCTTTCATCGGCCCCACGCATTGAAGGGTCGCCCTATGTCTGCCCGAGCGTCTTCGACGGCGACCAGCCGATGTCGGAGAGAACCTATAAGAACGGCTGGACCCGCATTCTGGAGCGTGCCGAGGTTTCCCATGTCGGCACGCACGGTATTCGCCATCGAGCGGCGACTGACATTGCCAATTCCGGGGTGTCGGTCAAGATTGGTATGGCGTTGACGGCGCATAAAACGGCAACCATGTTCATGCGGTATGTTCACGCCGAGGATAACCCGGTGCGGGAAGCTGCCGAGAGAGTAGCGAATTTGCGCAAGGAGCTCATTGGGGGAGGCCAAGAGCAAAGAGATCTGCAGGATCCCCCAAGTGCTGCCGAAAAGACGAGCGGGAGGACTAGCCTGGGGAAGTATCAACCATATCGGCATCGCCGGGTGCTCGCGCGTGCGATTCCGCCTGGAACGAAACGCGCCGATTCGTCGCAGGAGTAGCAGCTATGGCAGTTGACGGAATGACGACAGAGGCACAACTCATTGAGCGCTACGGCATCCTCTTATCTCTAGATGATTTAGCAGAGGTTCTCAAGCGTAGTCGGGACGGATTGCGCATAGCGTTGCAAGGCAATTCGGAGTTTGCGCGAACGTGGTACCCCGCTAAGAAAAAAATCGGTCGGCGTGTTTATTTTCGTGCAAGCGATGTTGCTCGACTAATTGATGAGCGCTCACAATGCTGAGCTGGTCAATGATCGTTCGGTAATAGCCTCGTCGGGGTTTAGCTTGTTTCGTATCCACAAGGACCACACGCTCGTCAGTCGCCGGGACAGTCATTTGAGGTGTTGCTGCATACCGATGCGCTCAAGAGCCGAAGAGTGCGGTACCTATTTGTGATGAACAATTTTTACCTACCCATGGCATTTCTTGTACTTCTTCCCGGACCCACAAGGACAGGGATCATTGCGGCCTACCTTGCTAGAGCTTGACCTTCGGCTTAGTCGCGGTGGTGGTACGAATTGCGTGACCCGGTCGGTAAACTGACGGAGTGCGGGCGTACCGAAGAAGTTCCACTCTCTGTTTAACTCTTTGTAGTGGGTCTTCATCTCGTCGGTCCATGCCTTGCAAGGCATGAGAATGAAGTCTTCGGCGACTGTGCCACCTGAGAACTTGGGAGCGTCAATGCCGATTCCGATAACTTTCACCAACTGCGGAAACTTGTTCTTCGCCGCTCCGCACGCGATCTCAAGGAGGGTCAGCCGCTTCCCACGGTAATCGGGTTCGGCGCGGAAGGCATCGGGGGTGCGCAACTGCAGAAGGACATAGCCGACGTTTGGCTCGAACGAGGGTAGAAAGGTCACCTGCCGGGTAAAATCCCCAGTTTCGGGGAAGCGCTCGACGGCAGTAAGCATTTTCTCGGCGAGCCCTCTGCGCATAAAGCGCGGCTCTTTGACCATTTCATAGATTGCGCTCTCGCCCCGCAGGATGTCGCAGTCGCCGCCGAGCGTACCATCCAGACTGTTTTGGCAAGTGCGTTGAATTAGCTCGTCCCAGAAGTAAGAAATACGGTTCTCATTCTTCGTGTTTTTGTAGAGCTCGGTCCGCACAAAGTCGTGCCATTCTCCTTCGCCGATCATGACACCGTTGATCTGACCCTTCTCCTTCGGCCCTATGACATGGCGCTTCCTCGCCGCGTCATAGCTCAGAAGGTAGTGGCCGAGAAGGTCCTCCTCACCACAATAACTCAGGTAGTCGAAGACCGAGACGGCCCGGACCTTCTCGTCGAGATATGTGGAGAAATCGCTGACCGTATCTAGTTCTTGCAACACGATGGGCATGTTGTGGCTGTCGAATAGGTGGACCGGATTATGTCTGTCAAGTTCGATGTGGAATGGATGCGGGGAGCCTTTAGCGGTATCCGAGTAAGAAATCGCGAGACTGCCGTAGATGTTCTGTGGAGATGCTCGTTCACAAGCCTCCATCGCTCCGTGGGCGATGACGATTTTGTGGATGACGGCCTTGTCGCAGTCGAACACGATAGGGAATTGCTTTTCCAGCTTCGCATTCAAAAAAATCGGTCTGCCGCTGCGTATGTAGCGTTCTGCACCGTGCGCGGTCTTGATCTGGCGGTCGATGACATTGCGCTTCCAGCGGTCCCATAGAACTTGCGGATCCTTGTCGGAAACCTCGGGCAGTTCGTTTTTGCGGTCGAAAAAAATGAAGACGTAGTTGCCGAACACCGCGAGCAGGTCACACAATTCGTGCCCATCATCTTTATAGGGGTTCGGATAGCTCCAGAGCTTGAGGAATGAGCGCTCGCAGAACTCTGCGAGCAACCTCTCCGTCGCAGTAACGCCGTTGGATTTTTCTGTCATAAATGCTATTTCCTCCATAGAATCGAAGCGCCCTGAGCATAGCCTCGATGACCTCCAGCATGGGTACGTTACGGTCAGGTGAAGCACTCGCGGAAAGGATTTGCATGTCCGCACTCTAGCGGAATAATGCGACACTTAATCGTCGAGGACGAAAACTCACACCCATCGTCTCGCTGACCAATATTACGCGGCGCGAGTGGCCGTTTCGGGTCGGGACCTTGGTGATAGACTTCAAGCGGTCAACGAGGGACGGCCATGGCTTGGACACGGTATGTTAGTTGGATGGGTCGCTGCGATAAAACCTGCTGTTAATTAAAATAATATTTATCAATGCTTCCCGGGCCAAAATATTTTTCATATTCATTGGCTGCGTAATAGTCCATCATCCCCGAAATGTAATCAGCAACCAGCCGTTTATCATGGTCATTAATAGCTCTCAGTTCTGGGGGAAGGAGCTTGTTGTCTTTGTTGAACTTTTTGTCGCTGTAAACTTCAAACAAGCCGCGAATAATTCTTTCTCCCTTAAGCTCATAAAGCTGGACATCTTTTTTTCTAAGAACGGCTTTAAATAATAGTTTTTTTAGGCCTTCAGCCAATTTCCCATGTTCTTTATATCCTAATTTCCCATCAACAAGTCCTATGTCAGAGCACAAGGTATTTACGATTTTAGATGTAAGTTCTTTCTTGAGAACTATTGCATATTCTTCAGATGATTTCATTCTTTTTGATTGCATGGCTTCCTGCTGTACCGCCTGAGTTATTTTGGAAAATATAGGATAGGCTTCTTTATATTTTTCATTAATTTTGAACTCATGCACAATCTCTCCAAGAGTGATCATTCCAAAACTGAGTGCATCTTCCAAGTCATGGGCAGCGTATGCGATTTCGTCCGCCAGATCCATAATCTCCGCATCAATACTTTTCGTTATGTTAAGAGAGTTTTTATTTAATTCCTGTGAGAGGAAGTCATAATCTTGGTCATATAAAAATTTATTATTATTTGATGCTCGTTTGCTAAAATATTTTGTGATTGCCAGTAGCGTTCGTATATTCAAGTTTAAACCATCATATGCATGATGTTTTCTTTCTAGAGTTCTTAATATACGAAAGGCTTGAGCATTTCCTTCGTATCCACCACACTCATCAGTAAGCTCATTGAGAATGACTTCACCGTAATGTCCGAATGGTGGATTTCCCATATCGTGAGCCAAGGCAGCGGCCTCGGCAACAACGGTATGTTCAAGGCCTAAATCATATGCGATTGACCGTGCGATCTGAGCAACTTCAAGGCTATGCGTTAAGCGATTTCTATTGAATCTATTGGCATCAATACCAAGTAATTGCATCTTTCCCTGTAAACGTCTAAAGGAAGATGAGTAAAGGATCCTCGCATAATCTCTCATTAATTCCGGGCGATTCAATGATCGATCATCTGAGTGAGTATGGGATCGATATGTTAGACAAGCGATGAGGCTTTCGTTTTCTTTTGCATACGCTATGGTGTCTGAATCGTACATATTTTTGTGTCCAATTGGCACTTAGCCTTAGGCACCTTGTATAGGTGTTGATGGTGCTGCCGGATGACGCAGCAGCTTATCGTTGATAACGAACTAAATTCAATCAAATGTATCAAAAAATCACAATGAATGATAGGAGAAGCTTGTTAATCCCTGTATAGGCGCTTGTGCTCGTGATATATCAATCTAAGGGGACGGCGGATTTGTACCGGTGCAGTATCCAGGGCCGACAGGCCAATGCTTGGCGTGTGGCTTTGCCCGCTATCTCACCTGAGTCCACAGCCTGACACCACCGAGTGCAAAGGGCTTTCGTTGCAAAGACGAGTGGAGAACTTAACGCCTAAGGCATCCTAAAGCGGTACCGGTATGTCTACCAGCCATACGGGCGACCTTTAGCTGGCGGTCTCGTCTACATCGGGTATTTGTAGGGAGCCGGCAGCCAGACGTAAGATTAGAAGTGGATGCATAAGCAAGGAACTGAATTGGCTGATAAGGTATCGCCGGAAATACGCAGCCGGATCATGGCTGCAATCAGGAGCAAAGATACTAAACCGGAGATGGTGGTACGGCGGGGATTATTTGCCCGCGGGTTTCGGTATCGATTGCATAAATCTCACATGCCAGGCAAGCCAGACTTGGTTTTCCCTAAATTTGGTGCGGTTGTTTTTGTTCATGGCTGCTTTTGGCATGGGCATGAAGGCTGTCGGCTATATCGTCCGCCATTGTCCCGTCAAGACTATTGGAATTCTAAGATCGAAAGGAACCAGATTCGGGCAGATGCAGCAGAAGCTAAGCTTAGAGAGCAGGGGTGGCGCGTTTCTATAGTGTGGGAATGTAGCTTTCGTGGCAAGGCCCCAGAGGAGCAGGCCTTAAAATTAGACCAGCTCGCGAGCTGGCTGAGACTGGGGGCCTGAGCCTGCCAGCTCCGCCTATAGCGCGTAGCTTTCTCCGCAATTGTTTCGATCTTGTGGCGGCGCTGACCTTTGCCTTTAGGGCAGCAAGGTTTCGATGAGCGGCGGGCTTCGCCCTAGACGTTGTGCCATTCCGTTGGGCGGAGTGCTGAGGCACTAGTACAATGCCGGAACATATTGATACAAGGGAGCAGTGGGCGGCATGGTGACAAGAGCAAGAAAGCCTAGGGATAACTCACCCAGATTCGGAATTGGAGAGTGGTATGGCTATGACATCACTAAATTATCCCCCGAGCAAAGGCAGCACTTTGGCGCAGAAAACCTAAAGCAAAAAAAGGACCGCGAACCGCAGCCCTGCCCGTTCAAGGCAGGCGGCGTAGCAGGTGCACTATGCTCTAAGGAGGGCGGCGTATGCTCCTTGCGGCTATATGCGTATGGTGAGCATCCAGTTACAGGCCGGGCGATGGGCATCCCTGTTGAGGGCCGGTCAGGCGATTTACGGGCAACCTGTCCCTATCGGTTCCACGAGTCGCTAGATGTATTTAACTGGGTGGGCGAAACGATTCTGGGTGATCCGGACCCGTTAAAGATTAGTGAGGTTGGGTTTCTAGAGGCTGGAGCTACGACAGACAGCGAAGGCGGCGATGATGTCGGCCGGATCGACATGGTTCTGGTTAGTACGCAAACCCCGCCAGGCGCACCGATGGAATGGGCGGCGTTAGAAATTCAGGCTGTCTATTTTTCGGGAAATGCCATGCGAGGGGAGTTTAAGGCGTTCGAAGACACATCCGTGGACTGGCTGATTTATCCCGCTGGAAAGCGCCGGCCTGACTATCGCAGCAGTGGGCCAAAACGGCTGATGCCACAGCTGCAAATCAAGGTGCCGACATTGCGCCGCTGGGGTAAAAAAATGGCGGTAGTGGTGGACCGCGCTTTTTTCGATTCGATTGGCGACATGGACAACGTGAGCGATATTTCCAATGCGGATATCGCCTGGTTCGTTGTGCGGTTTGAGGAGGTTGATGGCGCACTGCGAACGCGCATCGTGCGTGACGAAGTGCGCTATACCACTTTAGAGCGATCTGTCGAGGGGCTCACCGGTGGCAAGCCTGTTCCGTTGACCGTCTTCGAAAGCAGAATCAACACAAAGAGGCCCGCATCGCCTAGTGAGGCGATTGACCTGCTTACACACGAGGATGAGAACGAGGGAGGCCCGCCGCCCGATGCTCCGGTAGGCGGCGAGACGTGACTTAGGCAGCCTGCTGGGCCACGGCTTTCGCCTTGGCAGTCTTGGTTTTGGGCTTCGCCAGCTCCAGGTGCGCTTGCAGCTGGACGGCAATGGCTTTGGCCATCAAGACAGGCACAGCATTACCTACCTGCTCATACTGTGAGACGCGTGAGCCTATAAACTTATAGGTATCCGGAAAAGACTGGAAACGCGCAGCTTCGCGAACAGTCAGGGTCCGGTCTTGATCGGGCAAGAATACCGTTCCCCAATGCGGGTCACACTTGGTCAGCATCGTGCCTGATAAACCGTCATTGCGTAGCCTTCCGTAGCGCTTGGTGTGATCCGTCTTGCGGGCGCGCTGCATGCCTTTGGGCAGCAGCTCATGCGGAATGTCGCGCCATGATCCCCCCGGCTTTACATGCTTCATGCGCTCAATGTTCTGTTTGAACAGTTTGGCGGCATAGTGGTTGTACGTTATTTCGGCGCCATTACGCATGGCATGCGCATAGGGGCTGTGCGCGTCAATGGTGTAGCCGATGACTTCGGCCCCTTCGCCCATCTCGAGGCGGGGCAAGTCGCCTATTGCCTCACCTACGGTCACATGGGGCAGTAGCCGTTCGCGGTCACTCTCGAGGAGCTGGAACGTCATTGTGCCGCCTCCCCGGAAATTGGCGCGTCCAGTCGCGAAATGGGTGGGTTCGGGATGCTGCACTTCCGAGTGGCGCGATCCCAGCAGGATTAAGCGCCACCGCTCCTGCGGCACACCATAGTGTGCTGCAAATAGGATTTTGGCTGTGACGTGGTAGCCCAGGTCCGTGAAGATTCGGATAATGTGGCGAAACACCTTGCCATCGTCCAGCGACATCAAGCCTGGCACGTTCTCAAATAAGAACGTCTTAGGCATGAATTCCTCAAGGAAGCGCTCATAGTGTGTGAACAGCTTGTTTCGAGGATCGTCTAGAAACCGTTCTGGTGCGTTGATCGAGAATCCCTGGCATGGCGGCCCGCCGACCAGCACATCCAGCTCGCCAGGCTGCAAACCCAGCTGCGTGCGAACTTCAGCAGGGTCGACGTCTTCAATCGGCCGGCAGTCTGCGATAGCGCCCGGATGGTTAAGCTTGAAGGTCTCGATCGCCTCGGGCATCACATCGTTGCCGTACAGGCTGACATAGCCAGCTTCGCGAAAACCCTCAGTAATCCCGCCTGCGCCGCAGAACAGGTCGATAGTGCGTAACGTCGATGTCTTTTTTGTCATATTATATTTGGTAGCCATGGCTCTACTCCAGATAGTAGGGTTGGTGGTCAGGCGGAGTCGGGGCTGCAATCCCCGGCTGCGCCGCTCGGATGATTTTATACTGATTAACCGTCGCGGTCCCTTTGGACAGCGGCTGGGGTTAGGGCGGCGTGCGGCAGCGCGCGCTGGATGCTGCAAGACAGCAGCCCTGCAGCATCCTCGCATCTAAGCTCTGATTGGCCAGCTGAGGTAGTCGCAGAAGACATTGCGGCTACCTCAGCCTGTAACCAATAAACGAGAAGCCCCATTCCTTCTGCCAAGCATCCTGCCGCTCCGTCTGTTCGCAGCAAGCTGGCGACGTGTTCTGCAGTGACTCAAAGCCCATAATACTGTATTAATATACAGTATTATGGGCTTTTTTTCTACTAATGGATACGGTGTGCGGATAAGGCCTGGCTAAGCGGTGAACATAGGCAAGAGGGGCTGCATTTGGATAGCCGCTAGTCTTCCATTTCAGATGCGTGCAGCCTTATTTTTGGTACATAGATTCCGAACGTCTATTGCTTTGGGGTAGTACCTAACGTTTCATTGATATCATCTGGAGCGTGCCATTTCGCCAATCGAGCCAGTGCGTCTTTTCCGCCCCAAAGCCGCTGGGCTGCAGCTAGCTTGTTAGCGATCTGCACACGCACCTCTTTCAGGGCATCTTCGGCTTGGGCGAGCACTTCCTCAAAGAATGCTGCGATACGTTTGCTCTCGTTCCACTCTGCGATGATCGCAAGCAGTTCGGTGCGTGAGGCCTCAATGGCCTTGGCGTGGCGTTTGGCCTGTTCCTCTCGCCGGTGCCTGGCCATCGACTCGTCCCATTCACGGCGCCACTTCTCGGCGGCCAGCCGTGCCTCTTCAACCAGGGTACTGATCGCTGGGGGCGCGGCTTGAAGGGTGGCGACAATTTCATCGACTTGGGCGCCCATTGCATTCGCAGTACCATGCCATTGCTTGGTCCATTCTGTCGACTGGTAGGGTGAGTACGCTTGCAGGCAGAACTCGCCCGAGGGTACAAGGCGACGTGTGGTCCAGGTAGCTTCACCCCGTAGGATCTTAGCCGTTTTGCTTAGTGACGATACCGGTACATATTCGCCTCGAACGTACTGCATTTCCTGCTCGTTCAGCGACTCGAACAGGGTAAGGCCAATCGCTATTCCTTCGACATACACGACAGTGGGCCGCTCTGGGGTCCAAAGAGAGTCGTAGTGGCCCGATAGGTTGCGGACCGTTCGAGGATCGATTGGCTGTCGGTGGAAACTGTCACCGACATTCGATAGACGCACTCGGTGCCCATGGGCTTCCAAGTGCCTATAGAACTTGTTTGCCAGACGGACGATGGTCTCGAGCTGCTCTTCGGAAGTGACGATATCGGGCAATAAGCGCTTGCGAGGCTTACAGTAGCCTTCCCTGGAGGTTCTGCCCTGGGGGATCAAGCCGATGGCTCCTTCGATAAGCGGATGGGTAGCGGGCATCCGTTTCTGTGGCGTCAGACGTTTCGCTGATGCTGTTGTGGCAGTTGGGCTGTGCAAACTATCGACTTGTGGCTCGGTGGCTGCAGAAGCGCTAGCGGATTCTCTTGCGGCAGGCTTTGCTGTGGCCACATTCGCGGTGTCTGCTCTCGTGGCGGCCTGCGGCTTGGTTCGCCGCTGTGCAGGATGTGGTGACGCCGGACACCAGTGTGTTTCGTCGCCTGGCTCGGCAGCCGGCAAGCCCGGCTTGGACGGGGCTTTGCCGACGGCTAGTTTGGCCCAGTAGCCTGGATTGGGCCTGGGCACGCGCAGCCGCTTACACACGCGAGCTAAAAAACTGTCGGAGACGCCATACTGTGCAGCAAGATGCGTGGCTGGCTTCGACCAGACGGCGTCGTAAAGCTGCTCGCGCGAGATCGCTTGGGACGTTGTCGCTATGCTATTCGGTGCGGGCTGATTCATGTGGTTAAACGGCCTCGATGCCGGTTCGGGTGCAAACGCTGATTGTGACTAGCCGAGCTCCTTCAATCGGGCGCGATAATCCAACGCCTCCAATTCGAGGTTTGATGGGAGTGGTCCTCTAAGGATAAACA
>NZ_JBEBUX010000068.1:0-21191 GCF_040393045.1 Pollutimonas bauzanensis
TCAGAGATTTCGACATCGCTGAAATGCGCCTTGAGCGGTTCGAAGTCCTTATCCGGTGCATGGGTTTGGTCCACGTGCGTCAACGATTCTGTCCAGGCCAGGGCGGCGCGTTCACGCTCGGTGAAATGACCGCTCACGCGCCATCCTGCCAGACTGTCCTGCTTAGCCTCCGGCATGCCGTCGGCGCGTAGTTCCTTCGCATGCATTTCCAGGCAAAAAGAGCATCCATTGATCTGCGACATGCGCATCCAGACCAGATCGATCAACTGTTTGCCAAGGCTGCTCTTTCCCAAAGCTTTCTTAGTGGCGGTGAACCCTTGATAGGCTGCGGGAGAGAGGGTCCAATAAGACAAGCGAAGCGTACTCATAATAGGTTTCCATATAGCGGTTGGCAGAAATGCATCCCCTTGGCCAGCAGGCCTTGGCGAAAATAGAAACGTTGCCCCAGCGCGTTTCCCAATGCGGTATCAAGAACAAAGTGGGCGCAGCCTTGTCGCTGCGCTTCTTCGCGCAATGCATCAATCAGCTTGCCGCCCAGGCCGTGACGGCGAGCGTCGCTGGCTGTCACCAAATCGTCGACGTAAAGGAATCGTCCATATAGAAAATTCTCCTGAATGCGATAACCAGCCAAACCTTTAACCTGTTCGCCCTGCCATACGGCCCGCAGGCGATACCCTTGCTCGGCCTGACGGCGCGCTTGCGCGACGAATGCAGCAGCATCGGTCAGATGAGGTCGCAGTTCACGCATGACGTTGAAGCAGGCCTGGTAGCCCTGAACAGTATTTATAGGCTTCAATTCAAAAGTGCTCATGTAGATTTCCTTGTCGTACAGTCGTTACTGTAGGAAAATAATGGCCTAGTGCATAGGTACAAGAATTAACTAAATTAATGGGACATTGCTGATGGACTTACAGCACTTGAGGCCAAGTCGAGAGCAAGACGCACCGATCTACTTGCAGTTGTATCGGCGTTATCGGGAGGCGATTGCAGCCGGTAAGCTGCGCCCCGGGGACCGGGTGGCATCCGTGCGCAGCTTAGCCAGCGAACTTAGCCTGGCGCGTGGCACGGTCGAAATGGCCTATCAGATGTTGGTAAGCGAAGGCTATTTCGTGGCGCGTGGCGCTGCGGGAACAGTCGTATCTCCACGACTGGAAAGCCTGGTTGAACACAACCACGCCAGAAAATCTGTGGCTGCTGCGCACGCATCCCCTCACCCGCAAAACATAAGTGATGTTGCTCTGCCCTTCCAGCTCGGTTTGCCGGCGCTGGATGCGTTTCCGCGCAAGACCTGGGCGCGTCTGGCTGGGCGCAACCTGCGCATGCTGGAGCCAGAAACTATGACCTCTGCCGATCCAGCCGGATACGAGGCGCTGCGGCGCGCCATTGCCACCTATCTTGGCATTTCACGCGGCATCGCCTGCACACACGAGCAGGTATTCATTACGGTGGGCTATCGAGGGGCGCTGGAACTGGTGCGTCGCACGTTGCTACAAGCGGGAGACCTGGGCTGGTACGAGGATCCGGGATACATCTTCGCCCGGCAATTCCTAGAGCGCGCCGGAATGCGCCTGGAGCCGGTGCCTGTCGATGAGGAAGGTTTGAACGTGAGTATCGGCCAGCAACGCGCCGCGCATGCGCGTTTCGCCGTGGTCACTCCCACGCATCAAAGTCCTATGGGTGTGGCCCTGTCGTTACCACGCCGGCTGGAATTGCTTGATTGGGCGGCTCGCAGCCAGGCATGGATTATCGAAGACGATTACGACAGCGAGTTCCGATACCACGGCCGGCCCTTACCCGCATTGAAAAGTCTGGATCGTGATGGGCGAGTGCTCTACACCGGCACCTTTAGCAAGGTGCTTTTCCCCGGCTTACGGCTAGCCTATCTGGTTGTGCCCACGTCCCAGGTCGGGAAGTTTAGCGATATGGCAAATCACCTTCCCGGCCCCGGCTCGATCTTGCCTCAAGCCATGGTGGCCGGTTTCATGGAACAGGGCCACTTTGCGCGGCACCTGCGCAAGATGCGCATCCTGTATGCGGCCAGACGCGGCTATTTGGTTGATGCTCTGACGCAGATGATGAGGGAAAGTCTACATATACAGCCACAGGCAGGCGGAATCCATGTCTTGGCTAACCTGAACACCAACACGCGTCAGAGCGACAAGATCCTGGCCGCAGCCGCCCAGGCCAACTGCCTCGCCGTCCAGGCACTCAGTCATTGGCGGTTGCGCAAGTCAACGCAAGGAGGTTTGTTAATGGGGTTTGCCAACTTCGCAACGGCTGACGGCGCAACCGCGTCGGTTTCGCGCCTAAAAGCGGTACTGGCTAAGCTCTAGTGTAGGCGTTCGCCAGTACTCTGGATTTATTCAGCCAAAACTGAAGGACGGCTGGCAGCAGCTTTAGGTGGCAGCCCGCCCTTCCAACGGCGCACTATTCGCTGGAACACCAGCGCATTGGGTATCTGCAACAGCGCCCCCGGATGCTCTTCTGAGCTGTCCTGGAGAGTGATATACAGCAGACTGATATCCACCACTTCGCCCTTGGCGCCCGGCTTTTCGGCCGTATCCAGAATCTCCACGTAATCACCCAGGCGAAACGGGCGCGCGGTGAAGATAAGGAAAGCGCAGAAAATGTTCGACAGCACGCTCCATGCGGCAAAGAAAGCCACGGCACCTACCGCCGCAAAGCCAGTAAATGCTGTCCACAGCACTGTCCCCGAGACGCCCAGCCGCCCCAGCACCAGCAGTACGGCCGTCGCCATGATGATCCAGCGCACAATAGATACGGTTGGCTTCATCAAATGCATGGGCAGGTCGTAACGTTGACTTGCGCGCCGCACAATGCGTCGCAAGCCGCGCTGCAAGAACCAGGCGCCGAGCACGATAATCAGCAACTGAATGACTAAAAAGAGCGAACCCAGCCATGCGTGAGTCCAGGCGGGGAGATAAGGCGTCAAATTGGCAAGCATGGGGGAAAGCTCCAGAAAGAACTGCTGCGGGCAGGCAAACTACTACTGCTGCTTCAAGCCCACTTTCTCGACCAGTTGCCGGTTGGATGCCAGTTCTGCCTGAATATCGTGGGCGAACTGCTGTGGCGTACCGGTGGCGGGAATGTTGTCGCTGTCCACCAGTAGCTTCTGGATCTCAGGCGTTGCAACGATCTGGTTGATCTCTGTATTTAGCTTCGTGACGATCCCTTCCGGGGTGCCGCCAGGCGCAAAAAAACCAAACACCGACATTTTGTTGGCGGCGGCATAACCCAATTCGTTGAAGGTGGGCACTTGGGGCAGGGAATCGACACGCGCTGGTGCGGCAATCGCCAGCGGCACAAAGGTGCCATTGGCCACATTGGCCTTTAGTACGGGGCTCATATTCGTGGAGATCAGCTCAAACTGCCCGCCCAGCGCGTCGGTCATTTGCTGGCCCGCGCCTTTGTAGGGGATATGCGTGACTGTTATCTTCCCAGCCTGCTGCAGTTGCTCCAGCATCAAGTGCCCCAGTGAACCCTGCCCGGATGTCGACCAACGCAAAGATCCGGGCGCCGCCTGAGATTGCGAGATCAGATCAGCCATAGTCTTGCCGCTGAAGGCTTTGGTGCCCAGTAACACCACCGGCGAGACCATCACGCTGCCGATCGGAGCGATATCGCTTTGTGGATCGTAGGGCGTTTTGCGAATGGCCGGGGACAGTGCTAATGGGCTAACAGACGAGAACCCAATGGTGTAGCCGTCGGGTGTTGCCCTTGCCACGTCGTTCATTCCTATTGTTCCGCCTGCCCCGCCCTTGTTCTCGACAACCAACGAAACGCCCAGGCGTTCACTCAGTTTTTCCGAAATAGCGCGTGTGATGGAATCGCTAACACCACCCGGCGGATAAGCGACGATGACGCGTATGGTTTTTTCGGGCCAGCCGGCCGCAAGGACGGTCGTGGAAGCAGCGGCCAGCACAACTGCAGTCAGCATGCGGCGGAATATTCTGGAGCACATGGATCTCGTCCTTAAGGAATGATAGATACGGCAAGGATGAAAATTGTACTTCGGTCTCAGGCCCCAGGGTTTTGCTGCATCCTGGCAGCGATGCGACTGCGCAAACGCATCTCTCCGCCTTTTCTCTTGCTCTTAGGGGTAAACCCGCAGTAAAATACTTTGCATGCAAACTAACTCCCCACTTGATCCGGGACCAACGCCCGAACGTCTGCAAGCACGCTCGCGATTCGGAGCTCTTCTTGGAAGCGTATACAGACAGTGGCGTCGTCAGGTAGATCTTAACTTCAAAGATTTGGGGCTATCCGATGCCACGCGCATGCCCCTGCTGGTGCTGTACGTACAAGAAGAACCTTTGCGCCAAAAAGATCTGGCGGACGCGTTGTATCTGGACACGTCATCTTTGGTGCGCGTGCTGGCACAACTGCGAAAGGCGCAGTTGGTCGACTGGTCCAGCGACCCCGCCGACCGGCGTACTAAGTGCATTGTTCTGACCCCTGCGGGGCGCGAAACCGCCGCGGTGATCTTGGCCAAGAGCATGGAAATCGAGCAAACCATTTTGGCAGACCTTTCTCCACACGAACAGGAAGTCACGCGCCGAGCGCTGGTAAAGATTTCGCGGCGCTTTGATGCGCTGGGTAGTTAAATAAAAATACGGTTGAAAAATGAAATTGAAAGGATCGCCCTATGCCTGGGTGAGTTTTGCCATGATTGTCGGCGTGATGGGCACTGCACTCATCAGCCCCTTGTATGCACTCTACAAAGAGGCGTGGCAATTGCAGACGAGCGACATCTCGCTCATTTACGTGATCTACATGGGCGGTGCATTGTGCGGCTTGTTATTTTTGGGACGTTTGCCTGATCGCCTTGGTTTCCGCCCAATGATGGTGTTTGGCCTGACGCTGGCCTTGATTGGCACGGCCGTCAGCCTGATCGCGTGGAACATGGCTAGCCTGAATGTTGGGCGCTTTGTCGTGGGTGTGGCGTCAAGTATGGTGACCACCAGCGCTACGCTGGGTTTGTCCAGACTGTCCCGCTCCGGCAATACACAGCACGTAGCCATGATGACCGGCTTTCTGATGGCCTTTGGATTTGGTTTAGGGCCTTTGCTGGGGGGCATCGTTGGTCAATGGGCTCCCGCCCCATTGATAATCGCCTATGTCCCGACTCTGTTTTTGGGCGCATTAGGCTTGACAGCGTTATGCCGCCTGGAATTACCGGATAACGCCAGGGCCAAGCCGGGTGCACGCTTGCGTTGGCGCGATATCGTCCCAACGCTAACTTGGCCAGAGCGAGCTACATCAAAGGCTTTTGTACTGACCTGCTGCCTGCCCTTCCTGGCTTTCGGCGTCTTCGGTCTGTATGCGTCCATGGCGCCGCTGTTTCTGGACAAGCTGGTGCCCTGGCATGGCCCAGTGGTTAGCGGCACGACCATTGCCTTGATCTTATTTTCCTCGGCCATCGTCCAAGTGATGTCCGCACGCATGCCTACTCACTGGTGCGGCGCCGTAGGGTTGATCAGCCTGGTGGCCAGCAACGCAATATTGATGGTGAATCTGGGGGCTGGCTCAGTGGTTTTGTTCGCTTCGGGTGTGTTGCTTACCGCGCTGGGTCACGGTATGACCATGCTCGCCGGTATGAGCATGGTTAACTACCTAGCCACGTCCAACAATCGCTCTGGACTGTTGGCTACCTATTTGGTGGCTGGTTATGTGGGCAGCATGGTGCCAATGATGGGTATTGGCTGGATTGCTGACCACTGGGGAATGGAAACGGCCGTCTATACATTTTGTACTATAGTCATCGCGGTGGGGGTGACTGTGGCGGTGCTTTTCCAACGTCATCCCCACATGCGGCCACCCAGGAAGGAGTAAACCCATGCCGATCAAGCCATCCGACGACGACCACTCTGAAGCTGTTCCTCCGAACACGCCAGCGCCGGACGCCCAACCAACGAAACCCCCTCCGCCGCTTGAGCGCAGTCGATTCGGGGGCTCGGAACGCCGGCATGAACATCCCGTCGACGACGACGCGCCGGTATCGCGCAGCGACCTCAGCAAAGGGCCGCAAGAACTGATCGAGGACCCTGCGGTGCGCATCAACTGGCGCGTTCTGCTGATCTCGTCGATGGTCATCCTCGCCTTCTCGATCTGGGCCATCGCCGTGCCCGATGAAGCGCGCACGACAATGAAAACGGCCGTCGACTGGATTGCGACGAATCTCGGTTGGTATTACGTGCTCACAATGACGCTTGTGATCGGTTTCGTGCTTTGGGTCGCGTTCTCCAAGGAAGGCGACGTACGGCTCGGCCCCGACCACTCTCGGCCGCAGTACAAGCTCGCGACCTGGGTTGCGATGCTGTTCGCAGCGGGTGTCGGGATCGACATGCTCTTCTACTCGGTCACCGGCCCCGTCGTGCAATACCTGTACCCGCCCTCCGGCGACGGTGGCACAGCCGCGGCAATGCAGGATGCGGTCATCTGGACGATGTTTCACTACGGCATCGCTGGCTGGTCGGTTTATGCGCTGCTGGGCATGGCGATGGGGTACTTCGCTTATCGGTGGGGCATGCCTCTGTCGATCCGTGCCGCTCTCTATCCGCTGCTCGGCAAGCGCGTACGCGGCCCCCTGGGTGACGGCATCAGCATCATCGCACTGGTTGGCACGGTGTTCGGCGTCGCCACGTCGATGGGCATCGGCGTCGTACTGCTGAACGTCGGCTTCTCGCTGATCTTCGGCCTGGAGCAGGGCCTCTCGTTGCAGATCGCGTTGGTCATCGGCGCAGTGGTTCTGACCATCGCTGCCACCACGTCTGGTGTCGACCGCGGCATCCGCTGGATCTCCGAGCTGAACCTCTGGAGCGCCGTAGCGATGATGGTCTACATCCTCGTTACCGGACAGACGGCATTCCTCTTGAATGCGCTTGTCGAGAACATCGGTCAGTTCATTGTCACGTTCCCGTCACGCACGCTGCAGACCTTTGCCTACGAGCCCGGCAGCGCCGAATGGATGGGTGGATGGACACTATTCTTCTGGGCGTTCTGGCTCGCGTGGGGGCCGTTCGTAGGCGTCTTCCTCGCTCGAATTTCGCGCGGGCGCACGCTGCGCGAGTTCGTGATTGCGGCAATCACTGTGCCGGTAATGTGCGACTTCATCATCGTTTCGCTGTTTGGCAACTCGGCCCTGTTTCAGGTACTGCAGGGCAACACGGCGTTCGCCGAGCTTGCGGTGCAGAGCCCGGAACAAGGTTGGTACGCATTGCTGGAAATGTTCCCTGGCGCGATGTTTCTTATCGGTCTGGCGACACTCTCGGGCCTGCTGTTCTACCTCACCAGCGCAAACTCGGGCGCAATGGTGATGTCGAACTTCTCGGCATCGATCCCGGATCCGTCGCACGACGGGCCGAAATGGCTGCGCATTTTCTGGGCCGTGCTCACCGCGGTGCTCACTGTGGCGATGCTGCTTGCGGGTGGTGTGACGGCGATGGAGTACGCAACGCTTATCTTCGCGTTACCCGTAACGATCATTGCCTACCTGGTGATGGCGTCCTTCTACAAGGTACTGCGAATGGAACGGGCCGAGCGCGAGGGCCAGGTACTGCGCAGGCCATCAATGGCCCCAATGGGCGGCCACATGCCAGAGCGTTCGTGGAAGCAGCGGCTTGAACAGCTGCGCGCGTTCCCGTCTCTGCGGCAAGTCACCCAGTTCCTGGAACGCACAGTGCTGCCGGCGCTCGATGACGTCGCCGCCGAGTTCCGGAACCAGGGCTACGAGGTCGAACGCAGCACCATAACCAACGCGAGCGGCACTGAAGAGCCGCTGCTGCGCGTATCGATGGACACCTTCCGCGCCTTCCATTACCAGGTGGCCATCGTCGAAGCACCGGTGCCGATGTTCAGCGGCCGAATGTCGCGCGAGACTGACGTCTACTACCGGCTCGAGGTGTTCACACAGACGGGTTCAGGCGGCTATGACCTGATGGGCCTCACAAAGCAACAGGTGATTGACGACGTGCTCGAACGATACGAAGCCCACCTTGCATTCCTTACCTTCTCCTCGGAGACCTCTACCGCATCAGTCCTGACTCCGCCGATACTGCCTAAAGATCAGTAATCTGCAGTACCGAAGGATGCGGAGACATCTAATAAGGTTTTTAGTACGAGAGCATCGACGGCCTAAAAAAGCTCACCCGCGCATCTTGCAACGCAGAGGGGCGGGCCGTGTTGCTATCATTATCTCTGGCCAACAAAGCGGCTCAGACTCGCGCAAGCTCCGAAGGCCTGAACGACCACCCCACATCCATACTTAATTTGTGAGCGATAGCCAGCAGGCGCGCCTCGGAATAGGGTCGTCCTATCAGCTGCACACCCATGGGGAGGCCACGAGCATCGAGCCCCATCGGCATCGACAGCGCCGGCAGGCCCAGAAAGCTAAACGGTCGTGTCAGGCAAGTCAGGCGGGGAACAAGGCTATGCACGTTTCCACCCGCTTCCATGTCCATGTCCTCAATGCGTGGCGTGGGCATGGGTAACGTAGGAAGCAAGAGAACGTCCACATCGGCAAAAGCTTGGTCGATGAAGCGCTGCAGCATAATGGGACGCAATTGCAGCGTTTCCATATAGCGGATGGCTGGTAGATGCAGCCCTGGCTCAGTGCGGGTATAAATCGCTTTCGAATGACTCTCGGGAGCGCTTGCCATGGTGGCAGCATGCACCTGCGCGGCTTCGACCTTGGATAACATGTCACCCAGCGCATAAAGTGCGCCCCAGTCGTCGAATTGTCGATCGACGACACCGCCCCACTGTCTGGATGCCATCTGTACTGTCTTTTCAAAACAGGCCATGACTTCGTCATCGATGGGGTCAGAGGGCCGGAACAAACCAAGACGCGTATGGTTTGCGGCCGTTTCAAGCGCCGTAACATAATTGGGAACTGCAATGCCCAGCGTATCGCTGTCGCCAGGGTCGGGGCCGGCAATTGCCTGCAACATGACAGCGCAATCCTGGGCAGTGCGCGCCAGGGGGCCAATCACGTCAGAGGACACCGAGCGAGGAAAGGCTCCGTAACGAGAAACACGCCCAAAACTCGGCTTGAGGCCGAATAGGCCGTTGACTGCCGCCGGAATACGTACCGAACCACCAGTATCTGTGCCCAGCGCAGCAAAAACGCTACCACTGGCAACAGCTACGGCCGACCCGCTGGAAGAGCCTCCAGATATATAGTCGGTATTCCACGCATTCAAACAATCGCCAAAATGCACGTTGTTGCCTGACGGGCCGGCGATGATCTCGCTCAGGTGCAGCCTGCCAATTTCTATGGCCTTGTGGGCATTAATGCGTGCGATAACGGTTGCCGTCATAGTATCGGCAGGACGCGGGCGCCTCGCGCCGACCGTCATTGTCTCGCCTTCATGTGCGAGGCAGTCCTTGTGCGCGAGCGGAATCCCTTGCAACACATGCTCAGGACGTTCGTGACGCTGCTTCTCGGCCTGTTGCAAAGCAGGCTCACTCCGTATCTGCAGGAAGGCGTTTGTTTTCTCCCCCACCTGACGCGCCCTGGCGATGGCTGCGCTGGTCAGCTCCACTGTGTCCAGTTGCCCCTTCTTCAAGGCAGCATGTGCTTCACAAAGGGTTAAGTCCAGTACATCTCCCGTCATGATATTCCTTGATTGGTGGAGTCTTGCAACGACTGCATTACCGAGGGAAAACTCACTAGTGGCTGCAACGGGCTCAGGTGTCGTTCCGCCATTTCGCGGACTGCATCGTTGATGCGCAGAACTTCCTGACAGATGTCGTTTGCATTGGCACGGCTGGATACGCCGTAAAGTGCCTGCAGGCCGCTCTCCAGCAGGATCGCGTATTGCTCTTTCTGTGTTTGCATGGCTTTAGTTCGCAACGCCTGCCCGTTCAACGATGGCCGGCCAGCGCTCCACATCGCGCTTGACGAGTTCAGCGAGAACTTCCCGTTTTCCCGGGCTGACGATTAAGCCTTGGGTTGCCAGAAAGGCCACGATCTCGGGATCCCGCAAGGCATTGTTCAGCGCCTCGTGGAGCATCTCTATTTTCTCCGGTTCCACGCCCGCAGGGGCGAAGAGTCCATACCAGAGATCAATTTCAACTGCCGGGTAGCCAAGCTCGGAAATGGTGGGTGTGTTTGGCAGCGCGGCACTCCGGCTCGCCCCGGTCACAGCAAGCGGTTGAACATTCTTTGACTGAATTTGCGGCATGGCAGCGGCAACTGAAGCTGCGTACAAGCTGACGCGCTCGCCCAGAAGGTCGGCCATCGCGGGGCCTGCTCCCTTGTAGGGAATATGTTGCATTTCTATTCCGGCCTCCTGTTCCAGCAACGCCACGGCCAAATGGGAAATACTGCCTATCCCGGGCGAGGCGTAGTCCAGCTTTCCAGGCAGCTCTTTTGCCGCCTTGATTGCCATTGGCAAATCTTGGTACTGACCCTTGGCGTTCGATACCAGCAGCAATGGGGACGTAGCCATTAGACCGATGGGCTGAAAATCACGTATGGGATCCCAACGGACATTTTTATAGATGGCCGGTGCAATGGCGACAGTATCGAGCTGGCCAAGCACGAGATCATGGCCGTCCGGGCGCGCGCGAGATACATAGTTCATCGCTATCGTACCGGCTGCACCAGGCCGATTTTCAACCACCATTGTCCAGCCTGTCTGTTCCGCCATTTTATTAACGATGGTACGTGACAGCAGGTCGGTTCCACCGCCAGGTGCAAACGGCACAGTGACCCGAATCGGCTCGTTAGGGAAATTGCTAGCGTGTGCGCCGACGGCGCCAAGCGCCAGCAAGCTGGAAAACAGGGCGGTGAAAAAAGTCGACCGTTCCTTCATGGTGGGTGCCTCCGGCTGTGTTCTGTTAAGAATTGGCCATTCTAGGAAGACAGACTATTAATGTCTAATATAATATTCATGAACTATTAATATCTAAAATATTACCAATGCTCCTGGATGCCCGCCTTGCTCGAATGTTTTGCGTTATGGCCGAAGAGCTGCACTTTGGACGTGCAGCGAAGCGCATGTTCATCAGTCAGCCGCCCCTGAGCCAGGCAATTCGGCAGCTTGAGCACGATCTGGAAGCACAGCTATTTGTCCGAACAACGCGGTCGGTCAAGCTGACGCGAGCCGGGCAGCTGCTCTATGACGAGTTACAGCAGATGGAACACCAAACCGGCCATATACGTTCGCGTTTAAGGGCGATAGCCATGGGCATGCGCGGCGTCGTGCGTATCGGAGTTACCCCCTCAGGGCTTTACTCGAACTTCTCCACTGTGCTGCGCTACTTTCGGGAACATCACCCAGATATAGATCTGAACGTTACCGAATCAAGCACCGAAATCATGAACGATAAGGTGAGACGCGGACAGCTGGATATTGGCTTGATGCGACCTCTGGCGCCAATGCCGGGCGTATCAACCCAGGTGGTGTACCGAGAGCCGCTCCGCGTAGCAATGCGTATGAACCATGCGTTGGCCGACAAGATGATAGTGACCGGCCAAGACATGCAAGGCATGTCACTCATTACCTATGATCCGCTGCGGTCGCCATATTTCCATTACCTGAGTACACAGTGGCTCGACCGGCATAATGTGGCAGCACGCCATGTGCAAGGCGGCCTCCTGCCCACCATACTGGCGTTAGTCGATGGAGAAATGGGGCTGGCGATCGTACCCTCGGTGTTCGCCCAATTCAAAAGCTTCGGGTTGCACTACGCCGCGTTGGAAAACGCCGATGCGTACCTCGCAGAGCTTAGCGTGGCCTGGCGCAGCGATGAGACCGACCCGCTGGTGATGTCGGTTATCGAGACCCTGCTGGAGAATCGAACGCTGTTTGCAGGTAGCGGGCTCGCATAAACCCCCTGTCCTGGCGTCCTACGCCCCCGACTTCAATCGTTTCACCAACACCGGCACGAACAAGAACATAAAGGCCAGTGCCAGGAACACGATGGAAATTGGCGTTTCGAAAAGAACGGACACCCGGCCCTGCCCCGCAGCCAGTGCTGTCCTGAGCTGATTTTCGGTCATCGGCACTAAAATCAGGCCGATCAACAGCGGAGGAATGGGAAAACCGTAAACGCGCATCGCATAGCTGACCACGCCCATCGCCGCCATCAGGCCCAAGTCAAACACCGAGCCCGATACCCCCCAGATTCCCATCATCGCAAAAACCAGGATACCGGCATACAACTGCGGCCGCGGGATCTGCAACAGCTTTACCCATATGCCGACCAGTGGCAGATTCAGCACCAGCAGCATGAAGTTGCCGATATACAAAGACGCAATCAGGCCCCAGATCAGTTCCGGATTGCTGGTGAACAGGAAGGGCCCGGGCTGTAGACCATAGTTCTGGAACGCCGCCAGCAAAATGGCTGCCGTGGCCGATGTGGGTAGACCCAGCGTAAGCAGCGGCACCAGAATGCCAGCGGCAGAAGCGTTGTTGGCGGCCTCTGGCCCTGCGACACCCTCGATAGCGCCTTTACCGAACTCGCCCTTGTACCGGCATAGCTTCTTTTCAAGCGTATACGACAGCATGGTCGGAATTTCAGAGCCGCCGCCGGGAATCGTGCCTATCGGAAAGCCGATAGCCGTACCGCGCAGCCAAGGCTTCCATGAACGGCGCCAGTCTTCGCGGGTCATGAAGGCCTTGCCCTTGATGGGAATAATATCGTCCTTCCCTGCTACGTAGCGGCTGGCAACGTACAGGATTTCGCCGATGGCAAAGACAGACACCAGCACTACAGTCAATTCCACGCCATCGAGCAAAGCGGCAGCGCCGAACGTCATGCGTGGCTGCCCGGTCATGGCGTCAATACCGATGACACCCAGCGCCAGGCCCATGAACAGGGATACAAACCCGCGCACCCGCGATGCGCCCATGACAACAGCCACCGACGTAAACGCAAGAATTGTCAGCGCGAAATAGTCGGCCGGTTTAAGCAGGAATGCCAGCTCCGCAACCACTGGCGCAGCAAATGTCAGCAGCAACGTCGCGATCGTTCCGGCAACAAAAGAGCCGATAGCCGCCGTAGCCAGTGCCGCTGCGCCACGGCCCGCCCGCGCCATTTTATTGCCCTCGAGCGCAGTCATCATCGACCCCGCCTCGCCAGGGGTATTGATCAGGATGGAAGTGGTGGACCCGCCATACATGGCGCCATACAACACACCCGCAAACATGATGAAGGCCGATACCGGCCCCACCGATACCGTGACCGGCAACAACAGTGCAATGGTCAGGGCAGGCCCGATGCCGGGAAGAATACCAATGGCGGTTCCCAATATGGACCCAACAAGGGCCCACATCAGGTTCGTGGGGGTCAGGGCAACTTCAAAGCCATGAAGCAGCAGTAGCAGTGTATCCATCAGAAACCCGCCAAGGGAAAGAAGCCACCCAACTGAAGGCCCAGCCAACCAAATAGAAACCAGCACATGCTGGCCAGCACAAAGCCCACAATCAGGTCAGACACCAGGCGTTGTGAACCAAACGCGCGCGCCACCAGCATGAATGACAACATTGCAGTCACCGGCAGCCCAAGGAACTCAATGGTCAGGGCAGGCAATACGGCCGCCAGCAAGGCTGTAAAAAACGCTCGCTTGTCCATTGCCTGGCCAGGCGCCGCATTCTCTGCTTCATCTGGCTCGAAGACTTCGCCTCGAGCAATTTGAATCAGCAACAACACGCCCAGCCCTATCAGCCCCAAGCCGACACCGGCCACGAACATGCCAGGGCCGATAGCGGCATACTGTGCGGTTGCCGCCAGTTCGGTCGAGGCATAAAAGCAGATCGCCCCCAAGAGCATCACGGCCAGCCCCAGCCACCACGGGCCTTTACGCAACCACGTCATCTACATTCCTTCACCGGTATTAGGGGATTACTTGCTTAACCCTGCGTCTTTAAGAATTTTATTGATGCGGGTGCTTTCATTCTGGATGAATTCGCCGAATTCATTACCTGGCATGAAATAAGCATCCCAGCCCTGCTTTGCAAGCACGGCCTTCCACGCTTCGCTTTGGTCCAGCTTGGTAAAGCGCTCTACCCATTCCTTATGATTGGCTTCAGGCATGTCGACTGAACCCAGGATACCGCGCCAATTGGCGATTTCCACGTCGAATCCCGCCTCTTTGAACGTAGGAACGTCTGGCAAGCTCTTCATACGCTCGGCTGTCGTGATGCCTAATATACGTATGCGGCCTTCCTGGGCAAATTGCTGGAATTCAGAGATACCCGAAATACCAGCCTTCAGTGTGCCGTTAATGATGCCAATGACCGTGTCTGCACCACCGGCCTGCGGAATATAGTTCAACTTTGGAACTGGCACACCGGCGCTTTGCGCCAACAACGCCAATGCAATATGGTCGACACCACCGGCAGAACCGCCGCCAACCGCCGACGCGCCAGGATCGCTCTTGAGCGCGGCAACAAAGTCACCCAGGTTTTTGTATGGGGAGTCGGCCTTGACCGCAAGCACCAGATATTCAGCGGTCAGGCGTGCGACCGGTTTGAATTTGCTGAGATCGACGGGAGAATGGTTCAGTGTGATTGCGCCCACCGTGATCGCGCCGAATACCGCCAGGGCGTCCGGTTTGCCCTTCTGCGCACGCTGAAACTCGGACAAACCTATCGTGCCGCCCGCACCGCCTTTATTGGAAAAATTCACAGTACCGGTATAGATACCCGCCTGCTTCATGGCCTGGAATGCCTGGCGCCCCGTCGCATCCCAACCACCGCCGGGATTAGCAGGAAGCATTACGCTGACCTGGGCATGCGCCGCGCCCGCGCACAGTGCGGTGGCAACAGCCAGCGATTTTAGTAACTGTTTGAATTTCATTACGGCTCCTCGAATTCTTTCTGATTGTTCGTCGTTCACAACGCGTGCCGGCAGAGTAAGCGGGCGCCTAGTACCTGTCAATGCGGTTTATCCCGCTGCAATCGAAATGCCGTCGCCCTTACGCCATTGCCCCAACAGCTTGAGAACCTGAGGCTCCCTGGGGCGTTGCAGCAAGGCTTCAAGTTTAGCCTCGTAGGCGACACGATAGGGTTTCATCTGATTTTTCAGGAAAGCCTCCACACTAGGCTCTGCCCACCTTTCATAAAGGGTGAAAAGATGCTTGTCGTTTGCATCTTGATGCAGATCGCAGGATATGAAGGCTTGCTCCTTGGCCATTTCTTCGATCACCGTATTCACCGCTACTTTCCATTCTTCAATACGGTCAGGGCGGACGTGGAGCTTTACGTAAAAAATCAGGTCTTCAGTTGGCATGAAATATTTTCCGGATGGGTTAAGCATGGCTGATGGGCTGTTAATCATAATAACGCCGCTTGTATAGTTTTTCTGCGCGTTTAGTGAACACTAAACGCGCAGATGCCTGCGTTATAACGCCTCACTTCCCTACCGAAGCCGCTTGACTATCCACATCAAGCCCGCCGCGATAGCGCCAGCCACCACGCCCAGCATGAAATTAGCCAGCATGGGGCCTATCGCGGCAAGCAGGGCCGGCCCTACTCCAGACGAGCTACTGACTCCAGGCAACAAATGATGCAGCCATGTCTCGAAACCGGGCAGACCATGTGCAAGTATCCCGCCACCCACTAAAAACATCGCTACCGTACCTGCAATGGAAAGGCCTTTCATCAAGTAGGGGGCCATGATCAATATGCCGCGCCCTATCGCGCGCCAGGTGGCAGCCAATGCACCTTGCTGGCGCTGACTAAGATATAGACCAAGGTCATCGAGCTTGACGACGCACGCAACGAAGCCATAAACGCCTACCGTCATAATGATGGCGACGGTCGCCACCACGGTCGCCTGTGTCATGAATGCGGCCGTCGCCACGGTACCCAACGTGATAGCGATAATTTCTGCCGACAAAATGAAATCGGTGCGTATCGCACCCTTAATCTTGGCTTGTTCTGGTATTGCCGTCGGCGTTGATGGATCTGTGGCGACGTTCGGCGCATCAAGATGCGCCTTCTCGTTCGCGTGGAAAAGGCTATGAATAATTTTCTCTACCCCTTCATAACATAGGTAGAGGCCCCCCAGCATCAGCAACGGGGTGATGGCGACAGGCAGGAAAGCGCTGATGGCCAACGCCAGCGGCACGAGGATCAGCTTGTTCCAGAACGAGCCTTTGGCCACCGCCCACACGACGGGCAGTTCGCGCTTGGACGCCACGCCGCTGACCTGCTGGGCATTCAGGGCAATATCATCGCCCAATACTCCCGCTGTTTTCTTACTAGCCGCTTTAGTCATTAAGGCGACATCGTCCAACACACTGGCAATGTCGTCGAGCAGGGTTAACAGGCTGGCACCGGCCATAGCGTTCCGCAATGAATGTAGACAGCGCCATGGTACTTCGGCACAGAAAACGGTGCGAGCGATTTTACATACCGTATTGCGGTTAAATGTACGGTGGAAAACCTCAGTGACTCCCGCAACCAGGCATTTGCCGAGGTGCCGCATTTGATGCAAACTACCCTCGGCGGTCTACCCAAAAGTGACTATTCCAAGCCTAAACAGTCGACAGGAAACCCATGACACGCCCAACGATGCCAGCGCCAATAGCATTACAAACCCTGATCGGCGAGCATCCGTCCGTAGCAGGGCTGCGTGACCTGGTCAGCCGCGTGGCACGCAGCAAGGCCGGCATCGTATTGATTTACGGCGAAACGGGTACCGGCAAAGGGCTGGTTGCCCGGACTCTTCACTCACAGTCTGAGCGGGCTCAAAACAATTTCACCGAAATAAACTGCGCGGCCATTCCCGGCAACCTGCTCGAATCAGAACTGTTCGGCCACGAGCGTGGCGCCTTTACTGGCGCGGTGGAAAAGAAAGTCGGCCTGCTGGAAGTGTCTAATGGCGGCAGTTTGTTTCTGGACGAAATCCGGGAACTGGATCCTGTCATGCAAGCAAAGATCCTGACATTGCTGGACAGTCGGCGCTTTCGCCGAATCGGCGCCGTAAATGAACTGTCGACTAATGCACGCTTTATTGCCGCCACCAACAAGATCTTGCTCAACGAGGTCGTGGCAGGAAAATTTCGCGACGATCTTTATTACCGGCTGCAAGTCGTCTCTATCAACATTCCCCCGTTGCGGGATCGAGGCGACGACGTACTGGTGTTGGCGTATCGGCTTTTAGCCAAGTACAACGCGCTGCACGACAGCCACTTCACCGAGATTGACCCGGCAGTACAAGAAATTTTCCGTCAGTATCGTTGGCCAGGCAATGTACGGGAGCTCGGCAATTTGCTCGAACGGATCTGCATCCTTGAAGAAGGTGAATGCATATACGAAAGACACCTGCCCCCACGCATTGTGCGCGAGGTCATCAGGCAAGACAGTGATGGCGATAGCCTTCATGACGAAGCCATTCACGCCATGCCCGCTGCGCTATCCGCTGGCGAACCCATGTCGGCCGGCGATTATTTCGAGCGAACCATGCAGTTTCAGAAAATACTCATAGAAAATGCCTTGCAGCGCAGCCAAGGCAACTTGAGCCGGGCTGCTGGCTACCTTGGCATATCCCGCCACGCCCTTCGGCATCAACTGGCCAGGCTAGGGATGTCAATCAGCAAAGACTGAATACGGCTGTGCCGACTGCCACGCCCCTTTAATTAGCCGTAATGTGGTGCTGCTGAGCCAGCGCTTTCCAGCGATCCAGGTCGGCAGCGACACGCACGGAGAATTCTTTACTACCGATGGCTGATGGCACGGTGCCATCCAGTTCCAGCAAGCCCGCCAATTGATGCGACTGGCCGGCTTCGTTGACGGCCTTGTTCAGCGTTTCGATCAAGTCTGCCGGTGTACCGGCCGGGGCAAATACGCCGACCCAAATGTCGACGCCATAACCTGGCACTGACTGTGCTGCAGACGGTAAGTCCGGAAATGCGGCATGCTTGCCAAGCGCCGTCGTCGCCACCAATTTGACCTTACCGGTAGGAAGAAGCGATGCCAGTGAGCTGTAGTTGGCGAGCATAAGGTCAATCCGCCCGCCCGCGAGATCAGATGCCGCATTCGCCGAGCCTTTATAAGGCACATGAACGATGTCTATATTTGCGGCATCACCCAGCAACGTGGTCGCCAGATGTGCCAGCGACCCTATGCCGGCGGTGCCGTAGTTCAATACACTCGGGTTCGCACGCGCCGCCTTCAACAGTTCGTCAAATGACTCGTAATTTTTTTCCGACGACACCGCAATAACAAGCGGACCCTCGCCAATCATGGCAACAGGAATAAAGTCTTTGACGGCATCGTACGGTATGGTTGGCTGCGTTGCCGCCGCAGTAACAAAGGTGGATGAAGTCAGCAACAAGACCGAGCCGTCTTTAGGCGCCTTCGCAACGTGATCCGACCCGATCACCCCAGCAGCGCCGGCGCGATTTTCAACGATGACATTCGCGTGAAGCAGCTCGCTCAGCCGTGGAGCAATTACCCGGGCGATTGAATCATTACTGGCGCCGGCCAAAAATGGCACAACGATCTTGATTTGCTTGGGCATCGGTGTCGCGGCATGGCTGAAAGCCACAAGAAAAAACATAGAGCTCATAACCAGAGCCATTTTAGAGATCAGATTTATCATCAAGTCACTCCCTCCTATATGTGGTTGTAAATAAGCACGTCTTAAGGCGTGCTTATGTTGGTACTTGTTATAGGCTTACCGCCAGGTCCAATAGCGGCGCATATTGCTGCGCACCGAAAATATCGCCGTCTCCCGCCGACCCGCTTGGCCTGAGACGATAAATCGTGAACTTAATGGCAAGTCCAGGATCATATTCGACGAAATCTGAAATGCGCTCGGCAGGAATGCCATACAGTTGGCAGACCGTTTCGCGAGTCAAGGCTTTCGAGTTTTTGACTGCCTCGTAGGTCTTGCCGTCGCGGAAAATAATATCGAACGTAATTTTGTTCACGCCGGCATTTTTGCTACGTATCGTTTTAGCTAATTCGTTAAGTTTATGTATTGTCATGACGCGGCTCTGCTCAAACACCTGCTACGGTGAGATTAGTGGGGAAAAGTTCAAGCACGTCATTGACGGCCATAGTGTGATTCAGCGTCCAGCGATATGCAGCGCTAGCTTCGACCACTTCATCCAGCGGGAACGATACAGATCCAGCCGTTCCTTTCACGTCTGGCAGGCGGGCATAGAACATCTGACGCAAACCAATCAGCGTGAGTTCTTCCGCCATTTCTTTAGTCGGTGCGACACCCTGCACCATCACAGCCACTTCGTGCCCCACTGAATGTCGCAGCGGTTCCAGCGGCCCCATTACCCCATCACGGCCATATACGTTGTAGTGCAGCTGGTAGCCGGTTTCACCAAAGCGTTCACGCACTTTTTCTTTTGCCCAGTCGATGACACGATCCACGTTCGCAATGGTGTAGGGGTCCCGTATGCCGCACAGCCCGATGAAACGTTCGCCCACCTTGCCCGAACCTTCAAGCTTGACACGCACCGTGTCATCTGGCGTAAACCGAGATCCCGTAATGCGAGTGGTTCGCTCGCTGATCTGCTCGTAATGGCAATTTGTCATATCGAGTTTGCCGCCGGCAAAGAACTCTTCGAACGGGTTGGATCGCTCGTACATGGCATGCCCCGCCACCGATGCGATTGTGCAGCGCTGATCGGGATGCATGGCGGTTACCTTGACTTCGCCATGCGATATCTCGCCCATCACGGTTTCTTTCCCACCATAGGGTTCCGCGCAGAATGAAGCGCACTCCAAAACCTTGCCCAGATAGTAGGCATTGTCAGCGGGAAAGCCGTGGAAAATGGCCGGAGCCGCAAATAACGCAGCATCGGAACTGCGGCCGCCAATAACGACATCGGCGCCTTGCTCTAGCAGCTTGATATAAGGATGCGCCCCGGCCACCGCCACAATACGGTCCGTGGCATCCAGCTCAGTTTCGGTCAAGTTCTCATAGCCATCCAGCCCCAACACACCGTCGCCGTTGCGAATGTTCTTGCGCACGGTTTCCTTGTCGACTTCCGAATAAAAATAGCCCACGTTGAACTTCGGCAGACTATGTTTAACCGCCAGCTCCTGGATAATGCGCACATACAGGTCTACCCGACTGTTTGAACCGGTATCACCGGCCGAACCAATAATCATCGGCACACCCAGCTTTCGGGCAGCCAGCAACATTTGCTCCAGATCGTGTCGTTGCCATGCTTCCGGGCTGGTCGAGGTATCCGAACCCAGCGGCACCGGCCCCACATCGTCACTACCTGAGTCGGCGGCAATATAGTCCGGGCTAGCGTCAACACCAATCTGAAAGCTTTCCGTGCGCAGTGGCGCAAAGCCCAAATGCCCGTTAGGACAAATAATTTTCATTGAATCCATCTGGCTTCTCTTAAGTTGTCATGATCAAAGGCCGGGCAATACATGCACCGGTCCTGCAACAACCTACGCAAACCACGTGCCAGTTCAGGTGTTCCTTACGATTTCATTGTTATCAATGAGTTAGGATTGACTGCGATTTAAGCGTTCAGATTGCACAACAATATGCGTGAAATACACGCTGCTTATCGCGTGCATTTCACGCATACAGATATCGACCATTCACATGCGTGGCAGCGCCGGGTATAGTGCCAGGACCTATCCATTCATCTCATTCATTTTTCAAGGAATGAAGACCATGACAGATCCAGTAAACAATTTTCAGAGCCCCAACGAGCAAATCACCAAATCGCTCAGCGCGCTGCGGGCACACTGGGGTTGGTTCGTCGCGATCGGTATCGCGCTTGTGGCGCTCGGCGCCATTGCGCTGGTTCATGTCCTGGCCGCCACGCTGATCAGCGTCATCTTTGTAGGAACACTGATGTTGATCGGCGCCGTAGGCCAGTTGATTCAGGCGTGGCGGGTCAAGAACTGGAGCGGTTTTATTGTTTGGTCTTTGAGCGGGTTGCTGTACGCCGCGGCAGGCATCGTGGCCATCGTGAACCCATTCGCCGGCGCCGCCCTGCTAACGCTTTTGCTGGGGGCAACGCTCATTGGCGCCGGCGCTTTCCGGCTGTGGGTCTGGTTCAATAATCGTGCGCAGCAAGGCTGGGGCTGGCTGGCTTTCTCGGGTCTTATCACGTTTGCCACCGGGATTATTATCGCCATAGGCTGGCCCGCCAATAGCCTGTGGATTCTGGGTTTGCTTTTGGGCTTTGACTTGCTGTGCCAGGGCTGGTCGCTGTTGTTTGC
>NZ_JBEBUX010000069.1:0-21027 GCF_040393045.1 Pollutimonas bauzanensis
ATTTATTACTTTTAATCGCCACTTTGATACCCTATCTTTTTCTTGCCATCGTAGCGGTCGTGGCGAACCTTTCGACCTCGAGGGCTAGGCCGCGCTTGCCTGGATTTATCGCTGCGCTGGTAATGGGCGGATTTGTTGCCTTGGCGCTTTATTTGCTCGCACTCCAGATGCATCCCGCCGTTGCGCTTGCGGTAACGATTATTGTGTTGATGACTTTTATTCCGGCTGTTGCCGCCTTGCTTGCGTATCGCAACGTTAAAGAAAAGCAGGGGCGATGAGCACGCGATCAGCGAAGTCTTCTTCCATGCAACCAACGGCCTCTTCAAACTGGATGCTGTTGCATCACGGGTTGGTAGGCGCGGTGTTGGGTTTCTCCTTGGCGATTTTATTAAGCGGCTTGCTGGTTTATTATCCGACCGCAGGCGATACCGATCCCGCTAAAGACCAGATCGTCATGTGGGCGGTTTGCCCGATCTGGATAGCGCTTATTTGCCTGTCCTTTCTCGCACCGACCAAAAAAATCCTTTGGCAATGGCTCGTTCTGGCCAATCTTGTTGCTGCTATCGGCATTTATCTGGTTGTGTATGCAGGACGGGCCGCATCATGAACGCTGGTGTTGTTCGCAAGTACCTGGTTGTTCATACCTGGACCGGAATCCTTTCCAGCATCCTCTTGTTTGTGGCGTTCTATGCCGGCGCCTTGTCCATGTTCGAGCCGGAAATATCGCAGTGGGTCAATGTTACGGCGCAGTCGCCTTCGGGGAAGCCGGACATTGATGCATTGGCGCAAGCTTTCTTCGAGGATGCGGCAAAGCCGCCCAAGGCTGCAGAGATGACGCTGCCGACGCCCTTCGACTCGGCAGTGATTCGATTTAAAAACGCACAAGGCAATCAGATCGCCTATTTGGACGAAGCGGGGAAGCTTGCACAAGAGCCGGATATGGGATTTTCCACTGGCGACTTCGTCGACTATGTTCATAGAAAGGGCGGTTTGCCCCTGAGCCTGGAAATGGCGGAACCCATTATCGGTATTGTCGCGCTCTTGTATGGCATTGCGTTGGTGTCGGGCGTGATCGTGCTGTTGCCATCCCTGGTCAAGGATTTGTTCTATGTGCGTATCTCCCGTAACTTGAAACGCATGTGGCTGGATCTGCACAACGTAGTCGGGATCACCAGCTTGCCGTTCCATGTTGTGATGGCGATTTCCGCGGCCGTATTTTGTTTGCATGATTATGTGTATGACGCGCAAAGTGCGGCTATTTACCCGCAGGGTATTGACGGTGTACTGGCGGAGGTGAGGGCGGAAATGCCGCAAGCCTTGCCGTCGACGCAGAAAGACTGGCTGCCGCCGACGCAACTGATTGCGCGGGCCCAGGCGCATGCCCCGGGTTTCATGCCTACCTTTATGCGCTACCGCGATGTGGCTGATGGGGCTGCGACTGTGCAGCTTGCCGGCACTGACGATGCGTACTTTGCACGTAGTTCTCGTGTTGGCTACCTGACCCTGGAGCCGGCTACGGGTCGTATTCTGGATGCCACTTATATGCTAGGCCCGGAATCAACGTGGGGCAGCGTGCTTGCCAGCTTTTTCTCGCTGCATTTTGGCAGTTATGGCGGGGTGCCCGTGCGAATTCTGTACGCGCTGCTAGGCGTTATGGGCGCATTCTTGTTTTATAGCGGCAATTTGCTGTGGATAGCATCGCGCTTGAAAAAAAGCGGTCAAGCCACTGCGCCATTCAGCGAGCAACCGCGCAATGTGCGCTGGCTGGGCGCCTTGACGATCGGAGCATGTCTGGGTTGTGTTGCCGGCTTGTCGGCTGCGCTGGTCGCTGTGCGATGGCTGGCGTCATCGGGTATCGCGCCTGAATCCATTGCGTATGGCGCTTATTACGCCGTTTTTTTTGCTTGTCTTGTGTTCGCCTTTGTACGTGGTGCTTCGCGTGTCTCTGCGCCGCTGTTAGCCTTTGCCGGACTGTGCACACTGAGCATTCCCTTGACCAGCCTGTTGGCGTTGTTCTCGTCGCTGGCGCCGACTACAGGGCAATACCTGAGCGCGATGATATTCATCGATGGGTTCTCGCTCGTAGGCGCAATGCTGATGTTTTATCTTGCGTGGCGTACGCGAAGCCGGCCAGGGCGAACAAATAGCGGTATCTTCGCAAGCCTTTTTCACCGCAGCATATAGCGTTGCCAATGGGGTAGCCCAGGAACGCAAAACCGGTGTGTCTGCGCCCCTTCCCCCTTGAGTAATGCGGGAGAAAGGAGCGCGAATACTGCAGTGCTTACATCTTGACGTTCAGGCGTGTCAGACGGTCAGCGGTTTCGTCATCTTTGCCACGGGACTTGTTCAGAACAAATGCATGCCCTTTGCCATCCACCGTGATGTGGTTGGGGTACGTGCCTGCTTCCAGGTTGGCAATGATTTTTCCATCTTCGTTCAGCACGGCTACAGTGCCTGCTCCGCGGATCGCGACATAGGCGTACTTCGAGACGGGGTCGTAAGTGATGTTCAAGGGGCCTGCGCCTACCGCAACGTCATGCAAGACTTTACCGCTGGCCAAGTCGACGATAAGAACGTTATCAGTGCCTTGGGCCGCTACGAACAAGCGTTTGCCGCTGCTGTCTACTGCCACGCCCGAGGACGCTTTTGCACGAGGCAACGCAATCATCTTTTCGACTTTTTCAGTGTCCAGGTCAATGATCGCTGCTTCATTGGTTGACAGGCTGACTGTGTATAGCTTGCCGGCTTTGCTGTCCAGGGCCACGCTCATGGGACTGAACTCTTCTTTGGACTCTGATGGCAATTCAATTTTGCCGGCCTCGGTCAGTTTGCTGGTGTCGAAGATAACAATGTGATCGTTGCCGGGAGTGGATACATAGGCTTTGCTGCGTTTCGCATCGATAACGACATCACGTGCGTGGGGAGCCGCTTTAGGGGAAAATTGTTTGACCAGCTTCAGGTCGGACTGCTTATAGACCGCAACGGTACCGGCGCGGGTGTTGGTAACCCATACATTGTCATGCGCATCATCGGTAGCGACGCCGTAGACAGCCATTAGCTGTCCCTTGTCGTTGTCTTTGTCGACAGCGGGGGTTACCTTTGCTTCGATGTCCAGCGTTGTGGGATTCACTTTAAGCAGCTGGGATTCTTTTACTGGCGGCCTGCCGACTGCAGCCGTCACGAACAGGCGATCGGTTTTTTCACTGTAGGCGCTTTGGTAGACGCCGGGGACCATCTTCTTGGCGGTGGCTGTGAATTTTTCTTGGCCAGACAAGGCGATTACGGGCGAGATCTTGAAGTTGAAGATGCTGGCCGCTGATGGCTTGGCAACTTGCACGACAACTGGGTGTATGCCTGGAACCGCATCGGCGGGAATGCTGATTTCGCCTTTGAACACGCCTTTTTCATCGGCGACCAGGGGGCCGTTCGGATTGAGTATGGTGCCATTGCTGGACAGCGTAACTTCCTGCCCAGGTTTGAACGAACGACCTGAAATGACGGCCTTGCCGGCGGGCAGGGCGGGCGCGCCGAAGCTGGAGAGCTGACCGTTGAAGTCAGGGTCGGGCTGATCGAATACGGGCGCGCCGTAAGCCGCTGAAATAGACAGCGCGAGCGATGCGATGCCCAATCCTGTTTGGAGCATAAGCTTGTGGCTGGCATGACGAACGGCAGAGCGTGTGACGGACATTGGGTTTTCCTTGAACTATCAATATGGAAAAGAAAGTAATTACAGCGACATAGCGATGCAACAGGATGGGGCGGCAGTATTCATAGGGAAGACGTTCAATGCGGTTGTCGCAAAAGTGGGAAGTATCATTATTTTTTTCCGGCTTTCATGGTGAGTTGCGCTGTGCGCAAATGAGTTGATGCGGTCGCAAATGCCGCGGCCATCAAGACGCAGGCCGTGCCGCCCAACAGCAAGGCGGTTGGGGGCGAAAGAAAACGGGCGGTAATGCCGATTTGCAGGTTGCCCAATGCGGGGCCGATGGAACCTTGCATCATCCATAGGCTGGATACACGTCCCAACAGTCCATCCGGCGTATGGTGTTGCACCAGCGCCATCCTGAGGATCTTGGATACGGTGTCGGCGGCGCCCATGATGGACAGGCTTATCAAGGCCCACCATAGCGTGTTGCCCAGTGCCAGCATGGCAATGGCGACACCCCACAGCATGATGGCAATCGCTACGATCAAGCCGGGGCGCGCTACTGTGCGTGTCCAGCCACTGGTCAGAGCCGTAATCATTGCGCCAATAGCAGGGGCGGCATACAGCATCCCTGTAGCTTCAGGGCCTCGGCCCAGAATCTGATCGCTCCATTGGGGCAACAGCGCTATCGGGGTTGCCAACACCATGGCAGCCAAATCTATGATCAGCAGCGTACGCAGCAAAGGGTGCTTGCGCAAAAAGGCGACGCCTTCGACAAAGGACTGCACCTTGCTGTCGTGCTTGGGTGCGCCCTGCGGTGGAAGCGAAGGCAGTTGATGCAACAGGAATGGGGTGATCAACACGCCAACCAGCACGATGGCGTAACAGAAGACCAGCCCGGGCCCGGCGATCAGCACACCGGCAAGCGCGGGGCCGATGATGCCCCCGATTTGCATGGACAGCCCTGACAAGGCAGCGGCGGCGGCCAGCCGATCGCGGCCAACCAGGGCTGGCGTTACCGCCATCATGGCAGGCACACTGATCCCGCCGGCCGCACCACCTATGGCTGCAGCCAGGTAGATGGGCCAAACATGGGCGGTTGGCAACAACGCATTGACCAGGAATATCACGACGCTGAGTACATAGACGCTGCGCGACCATAGCATCAGCTGGCGCCGATCCATGCGGTCAGACAATACGCCGCCAATGATCAGCGCGATAACCATCGGAACTGCCATAAAGGCATTCAGGAAGGCGACGGCAATGCTTGAGCCAGTGAGCTCGTAGATTTGTATGCTGGCGGCAACCAGCAGCATGCCTGTCACCAGCACGCTAGTCGTGCGCGCTGCATAGGCATAGCGGAAAGGCTTGCTGTCGCGCAGCGGAGAAACATCCAGTAGAAAGCGATTTATTGACATGGGTATCGGTCTACCGTTGCTGATCAGTATTGTTGTTGCCTGCATCGGCAGCAGCCATATGCGCATCCAGGACAGGGGCGATGGCAGTAATGGCATCGGCGCCTGTCAAGTGGGCATGCAGGGAAGGGATGTCGTGCACATCCAGTGAGGTGACGTAAGGATTCCAATGCGTCGGGAACAAGTCCTCGTCTTTATGATCCAGGGCCGCGCGGAAATACAGCACCTGGCCTCGATAGAGGTCGTGCTGATGTTGCCGAACCAGCCGGTTGTTGCTCGCGACCACATCAAATACGCCTTCCAGCATCCCGTCGTTCAGTTCGCCCAATGGATGGGCGCTGCGCCGCAGAAAACCGATAACGCCTGCGCGCGTCATGGGGACATCCTGCAAGGTATCGGGGTCATGCCCCGCAATATGCAGCAGGGCCTTGTAGACAGCATCGGGCGGGGGCGGCGGCTGGTTCTTCCAGCTGTCGCTGGGGTAGGCGTCCAGCATCGCCAGCACGCCGACTTGATGCCCGCGACGTTGTAGCTCTGTGGCCATGGCATGGGCGATGATGCCGCCCACAGACCAGCCCGACAGGTGGTACGGGCCTTGGGGCTGTAAAGCCAGGATCGTGTCTACATAGCCGGCTGCCATCACGCCCAGGTCTGCGGGCTCAGTGCGATGCTGCGCGCCCAGGGCAGGGGCTTGCAAGCCGTATACGGTACGCTGACCTTTCAATGCGCGGGCCAGGGCGCCGTAGCACCAGCTCAGGCCGCCGGCCGGGTGTATGCAAAACAGAGCCGGCTTTGCGGCAATGCCCGTGCGCAAGGTGATGGTTGGGCCGAAACCTTCGGCTGGGCCGGCTATGGTTTCCGTTGCGTCCAGGTCGTCAAGATAGGCAGCCAACCGCGCCACAGTGGGATGCTCGAACAGCGCGCCCAGCGTGAAGTCGTGGCCGCGGTCATTGCGTACCTGCAGCGCTAAACGGGCCGCCAGCAACGAGTGGCCGCCCAGGTCAAAGAAGTCGTCATTGGCGCTGAGCGCTGGCCGCTCCAGGATGTTGGTGAACAGGCCTGCGACATAGATCTCGTTATCGCTGAGTGGGGGGCGTCCGGCTTTGCTTTGGAAGCGGGGCGCGGGGAGCGCCTTGCGGTTCAGTTTGCCATTGACGGTCACGGGAAGCGCGTCCAGCCATACCAGGGCTGCGGGCAGCATGTAATCGGGCAGGCGCGTCGCCGCGTGGCTCAGTACGTCGGCGTCAATGCCGGCGCCGGGTAATGTCCCGACCAGATAAGCCACGATCTGCAGGTTGCCTGGGCTATCTTCGCGTGCGATGACCGCAACATGGCGCACGCCATCCGCGCCGGCCAGTACGGCTTCGATCTCACCGAGTTCAATGCGCTGGCCGCGCAGCTTGATCTGATGGTCCGACCGCCCCAGAAAGACCAGTGCGCCATCCTCGCGCCATTGAGCAATGTCGCCGGTAACGTACATGGTATCGCCATGCACCTGGAATGGATCGGCGATGAAGCGTTCGCTCGTCAGATCCGGGCGTCCCAGGTAGCCGTCCGCCAACTGGCGTCCTGCAATATACAAATGCCCGGCAACGCCAGGGGGGAGGGGACGCAGGCGTTCATCGAGCACATACATGGCCGTATTCCACACAGGAAATCCGATGGGCACGGGTTCTGATGTGTCGGCGGGCCCAGCGGGCCAATAGGTGACATCCACCGCGGCTTCCGTCGGGCCGTACAAATTATGGAGTTCGGCATTGATGTGCCGATGAAAGCGGTTGCGCAACGCGGCGGGCAGCTCTTCGCCGCTGCAAAAGACGCGCCGAAGATTCAAGGTTCCGGCGTCGGGTTCGTCCAGGAACGCGGCCAGCATGGAAGGAACGAAATGCAGAGTAGTGATGCTTTGCTCGCGAATGACTCGCACTAGCCACGCCGGATCTTTGTGGGCATCCGGCGGAGCGACCGCAAGGGTAGCGCCACTGATCAAAGGCAGGAAGAATTCCCAGACCGAAACATCGAAGGTAGCAGGGGTTTTCTGCAAAATCCGCTCATCGGTGCCTATGCGATATTCGTTTTGCATCCACAACAGGCGATTGACGATCGCGTCATGGCTTACCACCACGCCCTTGGGATCGCCCGTCGAGCCCGAGGTGTAGATGATGTAGGCCGCGTCGTCTGGCTGGCCAACGGTTGCCTGGAGGCCGTCCGATGATGCGCCGGAAGCGTCTTCATCCAGCAGTAGCCTGGCGCAATCGACGGGCAATACGTCGCGTGTGGCATCGACGGCCAGCACCAGGCGAGGCGTTGCCGAAGCAATGATATGGCGTATGCGTTCGGGCGGCTGTTCATAGTCCAGCGGCAGGTAGGCGGCGCCAACCCGGATAATGGCGGTCAACGCGAGGACCAGTTCAATAGACCTTGGCACCGCCAGCGCGACAATATCGTTGTGCTGCACACCGCCAGCCTGCAAACGCTGGGCGATAGCGCGGGAACGCGTATCCAGTTCAGCGTAAGTCAGTGTCTGGCCGGCAAAATGTATGGCGCTGTTGTCTGGATATTGCCGTATGCTGGTTTCAATCAGCGACCATAAATGCGTCTTGGGTACAGAGTGAGCCGTATCGTTCACGGCATTGACCCACTGCAGTTCTTCGGCCGGGGTCAACGTGGGTACTGTTGCAAGGCTTGCCGCGCCAAGCGCTGTGCTGATGAAGCGCTCCAGCCTTAACAGGTGGGCTTGCACATCCTGTATGTTGTAGTGCTTGGGGTTGGCTTCTATTTCCATACGCATATTCTGCGCATCCGGAAGGGCGCGGAACGTGAACGTCAGGTCTTCTACGGGGCCGGCGCACAATACCGTTTGGCTCGCAGTCAGGCCGGGTAGCTTGTAGGGTGTGTCAAAGGGCAATACGTTAATGATGGGTCCATGTAGCCGCCGGTTTCCGCCCAGCAGACCCAGGTCGCGGCGTAATTGCTCGCTGCGATAGCGCCCATGGCGGCGTGTTTTTTGTAGCGTGCGCTGAACCTGCTTCAGGTAGTCGCCCATGGCAAGGTCTTCATTCACGGCCACATGCAGCGGCGCTACGTTCATGACAGTGGCGACGGCACGAGCGCTGACGCTGCCCAGCCTGCCCATGAAGGGTACGCCGACGGTCGTTTCGGGCTGGCGGATATGGCGGCTGATGTAGGCCGTGCAAAGTGCTGTAAGAATGTCTGGCCAGGAAACCCCGAAGTCGGTTTGTGCGGCGATCAAGTCAGTGATCAGTTCGGAGCCCGCCGAATGTTTGGCGTACAAAAAGTTGCGGCTGGTCATCGGCACGCCATCAGTCAGGCTTAGCGCGGGCTGGCGCTGGTTGGCGGCTTCCAGCCAGAAAGCGCGGTCGGTATCGCGCTTTGATGATGCTCGGTATTGGGCGTCTTCCGTCAAGACGCTGTTAAACGACGTCAGCGGCTCGCCTTGGCGAGCCTGGCCGCTGATATAGGCGGCATATAACTGGGTGACGCGGGCTTCGATCAGCGCCATGCCATAGCCGTCGGCGGCAAGATGGTGAATGCGCTGATACCACAGAAAATGATCCGGACCGATAATAAAAAGCACATGCCGGGCCAGGGGACTAGCGGTCGGATCAACGGCAACAGCCAGGTCTTCACGCATCAGGCGGTGCGCCAGGTTGTCGTTGCCGTCGACCTGGCTCAGATCGCTGATTTCCAGAACAATCTGTTGCGACGGGTCCATATATTGGCGCGGACCTTCTGGAAGGTCGATAAACCGTAATGTCAGAGCGTCTGCTTCGACCAGTGCGGCGTTGACAGCGCGTTCAAAATTGTCCACATCCAGCGGGCCGCGAATTTCCGTGCAGTGCCCCGTGTTGTAGATGGGGTTGGCCGTATCCAGGCGTTGCGCGTACCACAAGCCTTCTTGTGCCTCTGTGAGCGGCAAAAGCTGCGCAGGCGCGCCATCCGCCAACAGGGTAGGCACAGGCTCAGACGAAAAAACGGACATGAATCAGCGCCTCTTTTCGGTGTCGGCGCTATTTTCCAGAATCCGTTCTGCCAATGTCCACCAATGATTCAGCGTGGCGGTGGACGCCAGCTCTGAGAATTCAAGATAGACGCCAGCCTCGTTCCAGCGGGACGATAGCGTCATCATTCGCATCGAATCCAGCCCGAGTTCGATCAGGTTGTCATCATTGCCGATGTCGGCGGCATCTTCGTGCAGGATAGTGGCGATGTCCTGGCGCATACGGTCCAGGGTGAAGGAGGGTAAAGCAGTATTTTTCATTATGTTCAAGCGTTCTTTTCGTTGGTGAGTTGCTGGCGTAATAGTGCGCGTAGTTCACGGCGGCTGACTTTACCGGCTGCCGTAGCGGCGAACTGATCAACAAATACGATCTGGTCAGGTACTTTAAATTCGGCCAGTCCACGCGAACGTATCCATTGCTTCAGTACGATCGCCTTGGGTTTTTCACCTTTGGGAATAACAAAGGCGCAGCTGCGCTCGCCCAGATATTCATCAGGCAGGGACACCACGGCAGCATCAAATACCTGTGGATGGGCCAATAAATGGTCTTCTATTTCTTCCGCGGATATTTTTTCGCCGGCCCGATTAATGTGATCTGTACTGCGTCCTTGTACTTCCAGGTAGCCGTCGGCGGTACGCCGGACGATGTCGCCGGTACGGTAGAACCCGTCATCGGTAAACGAAGAGGCGTTAGCCGACGGATTGTTGTGGTACGCCCGTATCGTATAAGGGCCGCGCGTCAGCAAATGGCCTGGTTGGCCTTCGGCCACGGGCTCGCCGCTGTCGTCGACGATGCGTATTTCGTCGTCGGGGCTGATAGGGCGACCCTGGGTATTAATGATGACATCATCGGTATCGTCCAGTCGGGTGTAGTTGACCAGGCCTTCAGCCATGCCAAATACCTGCTGCAACGTGGCCCCCAATACCGGCCGCACACGCTTGGCGACTTCTGAGATCAGCTTGGCGCCACCGACTTGTATTACGCTCAGGCTGGAAAGATCATGGCTTTGGCGGCCCGCCGCCTCCAGCCATAGCAGCAACAACGGCGGCACCAGACTGGTCGTGGTGACTTTTTCGCGTTCTATCAGGGCGAAGGCGGCTTCCGGGCTGGGCGAGGTGCTGAGCACGATGCGCGCTCCTGCATAAATCGCGCCCAAGACGCCAGGGGAGCTCATGGGGAAATTATGCGCTATGGGCAGTACGCCCAAAAACACGCTGTCCTCATTCAACCCGCAAATGCTGACGCTTTCCCGCAAGGTATAAATATAATCATCGTGGGTGCGGGGTATCAGCTTGGACAAGCCTGTGCTGCCGCCCGAAATTTGCAGAAAGGCGACATCGGATGGCTGAGAGGCTGACGCGGGCGGGGTTTGTCCGGCGCCGCGTTGCTCGACTTCAGCCAATGACGTGAATTCTTCCGCTTCGCCGACGATGACGACGGTTTGCACAGAATCGGATTGGGATTGCAATTGACGGGCCAGGTCGCGATAGTCGCATCCCGCATGCTGATCCACGGTGATGTAGCCGCAGGCCTCGGCGGTGTTGGCAAAGTGCGCGAGTTCTACGATACGATGCGCCGGCAACACGTAAACGGGCAGCATG
Source organism: Pollutimonas bauzanensis (assembly GCF_040393045.1). GTDB lineage: Bacteria > Pseudomonadota > Gammaproteobacteria > Burkholderiales > Burkholderiaceae_B > Pollutimonas > Pollutimonas bauzanensis_A. The sequence goes on from NZ_JBEBUX010000069.1 coordinate 10,682, forward strand.
CCCGCCCGGAACAGCCCAAAAATAACACTTAGAAATTCGGGGATGTTTGGCAAATGAACCAGAACAGGCGCGCCCGGCTGTAAACCTGACGCCAGCAGGCCCGCCGCAATGGCGTCGGCATGGGCGTCAAGCTGGGCATAGGTCCAACGCTGTTCGCCTGCAACGATCGCTATACGGTCAGGATGATGCAGAGCGCGCTCACGCAAAAGGGCGCCAAAGGTTTCACCTTGCCAGTGGCCCGCGTCGCGATAGCGCCTTTGAAATTCAGGAGGCCAGCTTTGTTCAATAGGATGTATTCTAATCATGATAATGAGAATTATTCCATAAATAAGCGACCTTGTCCGGCAACTGTTCTCATATCAGCTCCGCTGGAGCGAATTTATTCAGTTGCACAGGCAAGCTTGTCGGCGCTGCGCTGAGCGCAGCGTAATAACCTTTTCCCACGGTCAGGCGCGCAACATGAAGGCCTTCCAGGCTCGGATTGGGCTGCAGCAAGCGTATAGGCTGCAGGTCAATCGAAGGCGCCGGGACGATGAATTGTTGTGTCTTTTCCGACCATCCGCGCCCGGAGGCCTTGATGACCGCTTCTTTGGCGGTCCAGTGTTCAAAGAATGAATGGCTGTCGACGATACGCAGCGCTTCTTCGGCAGCGAAACAATGCCCGGCCAGTCTTGTGTAATCCAGGGGGCGGGTAAATTCTATGTCGATGCCGACGGGTTGGGTGGCGATGGCTATCAGGACCATATTGCCGCTATGGCTCAGGTTGAAATGCAGGGGGGTGTTGCCGCCTTGCGCAAGCATTGGCTTGCCCCAACGGCCCTTGGTGAATTGCAGGTCGTGGTGTGGCAAGTTTAATTGCTTAGCCAATAACAGGCGCAGCGCCGCGTGTGCCACGATGTAATTCTTGCGGTCTTGATGTTGATGGAACCTGTCTGCCCGGTTCATTTCGGGTACAGATAAACAGGCGGCAAGCTTAGCCAGCAGGGCAGCGTCGATATCCGTGTGAATCAGGCTGGTCTGAATCATGGTGGTCAGATGCCAAGGTGTTGCTGATGCAGAGCCGAATCGTCGAGAAGGGCCTGCGGACTACCGTCAAAAACGATATGTCCCGCCGAAAGCACTATCGCCCGAGATGCCACTTTCAAGGCCATGGACACATTTTGCTCGGCCAGTACCAGGGTGATGCCTTCTGAGGCCAGAAAACGAAGCTTCCCCACCAACATGTCGTCTATCGTTAGCGGTGCCAGCCCTTCGCTGGGCTCATCAAGCACAATGATGTCGGGCTGCGTCAACAATGCGCGGGCCAACGCCAGCATTTGCCGTTCTCCACCGCTTAATGCGGCGCAGGAGGAATGACGGCGTTCGAACAGGCGTGGAAATTCGTTATAGATGCGTTCCAGCGACCATAGCGCTTTATCGCGCGATGTTTTGGCAAGCGTTGCGAGACGCAGGCTTTCGTGGACCGCCAGCGTTTGGAATACGCCTCGCCCTTGAGGGACTAATGCCATTCCCAAACGGGCTATGCGGTAGGTTGGCCAATGACTTATTGTCTGGCCTTTGATCTCGATGGTGCCGCTAAGGGTAGGACCCATATTGAACAGCGCATGTAGCAGCGTGGTCTTGCCAGCGCCATTGCGGCCGAGAATGGCCAGCGTCTCGCCAGGCATGACGGTCATGTTGATGTCATGCAAGATGCGAAGGCCGCCATAATTCGCGCTTGCCTCTCGCAGCTGTATCACCGGCTTTTCGGAGGTGGCGTTTAGGTGAGATGTGTTCGTCATGGCGTATGCGCCAGTTCGCCTAGGTAGGCCATGCGGGCGCCTTCGTCAGCACGTACGATATCGGGACGATCAATGATTAACAGGCGGCCCAGATTCAGCACGGCGATGCGCTCGGACTCGCGAAAGATAATGTCGATATCATGAGCAATCAGAATAATCGCGGTCTGGGCATGTTGCTGATGCAGCAGTTGGAAAAGAGCCTCGGATTCCTGTGCGGACAGCCCGGCGCTGGGTTCATCCAGCAGCAATAGACGAGGCTTTTGGGCCAAAGCCAGAAGTATGTCCAGAATGCGTTGTTCGCCGTATGAAAGGGTGCTGGCTGGCTTATTGCTATGTGCGGCCAAGGTGGTGTTCTGCAGCAGGCGCTGCGCCTCAAGATCGGCTTGCTGTTGGACGGCCTTGCCGCCTCGCCAGCGATAGCCTTCTTTGCGGCGCGCCAGGATGGCCATCGACAAATTACCCAGTACCGTCAATTCAGGAAATACCAGACTCTTCTGAAAGGTGCGCACCATGCCACGCCTTGCCCTGGCGGCGGGTGAAAGGCGGTTGATGGATTGGCCATCAAAAGTGACGGTACCCGAGGAGGCTTCCAGAATGCCGCTGACAATATTGAACAGCGTGGTTTTTCCCGCACCATTGGGGCCTATCAGGCCTAGTGTCTCGCCGCTGTACACGTCGAAGGAAACATCCTCCAGAACTTGCAGGCCGTCAAAGCGTTTGCTGATGTGGCTCAGGCTGAGAATAGGAGTGGTAGCGGTGCTCATGGCCGGCGTCCAGGTCTGAAAGTGTAGGCAATCCCCTTGGGCATGAGCAGTATGGTCAGCACAAAGATCAGGCCTATGATCAACTGCCAGCGGTCCGTGTAAGAGCTCAGGTAGGTTTGTATAAACAGATACACGGCAGCGCCGATGAAGCCGCCCGACAGTGTGCTGATGCCGCCTATTACGCCCATGATGATCAGCGTTGCCGACATGCTCCAGTGCACGATTTCCGGGCTTAGATATTGATTTACAAAAGGGTATAGGCCGCCGGCGGCCCCTGCGGCGGTGCCCGCTACCAGGAAAGCCGCGATACGGATGCGGGATAGCTGATAGCCCAGGGCGGCCATGCGTATGGGCTGGTCGCGGGTGCCGATAAGCGCTTGGCCAATGGGCGCCTTATTGAACGAGTGCAGGGCCAGCCAGGACAGGCCGGCCACCGCTATCGACAGCAGATACAAAGCCAATGGTTCACTTAGCTGCAATCCCAGCCAGGTCAGTTTGGGAAAGCTGCGCAAGCCATCGGCGCCGCCGGTAACGTCCCGCCAGCGAAAAACGAGTTCCCAGAATAGTTGCCCGAATACCAGGCTAAGAGTCAGGAAAAACAGCCCGGAAGTGCGCAGGCTGATCAATGCGGTCAGTACGCCCAGAATCGCGCCGGTCGCCATACCCGCTAACAAGACCACTGGTAGGCCGGCGCCCCAATGCTGGGCGACAACCGCTGCGCTGTAGGCCGCGGTGCCGAATAACGCGCCGTGCCCTAACGAAACCAGGCCGCCTTGTCCGATCAGCAAATTCAGGCTCATGACGGCTGTGCCGATGAGCAATACTTCAGTGGCGAATCGTAGGGCGAACCTGTCGCCGTATAGTGCCAGCAAGGCAAGGACAGCGATGGTCGCGAGGCTATACGCCAAACGCAGCTTGCCATATGGCTGCCGACTGGGCGTCATGGGCAGGGGGGCGTTTGCCACGGCATTTACGGTTTTGTTCATACTTTACGAGACGGACGTGCAATAAGCCCATTAGGCCGCAGCAATAACAGTGTCGCCATAATGCCTAGCGAGGCAAAGCTGGCAAAGGCCGGGAACCACACTCGGGCGAAAGTGGTGACAAAGCCTAATATCAATGCGCTCAGTACGAGTCCTTTGAAATTATCGAGCCCTCCCGCCACCACGATTAGTAGCGCCAGCAGCAGTACTTCTTCGTCCAGCCCTGGGTAGACCGATAGCATCCCGGCGCCCAGCGCGCCGCCCAGGCCGCTAAGGCCGGCAGCCAGCGCCATGCCTATGGTGAAAATGCGGCGCGAATTCAAGCCCAGTGTTTCCACAATTTCGCGGTCAATAACACACGCCCGCAAGGCGGCGCCCCACAAGGTGCGATCCAGCAGCAGCCAAAGTGCAGCGGCCAGCACGACGCCGGCGATGATAATGAACAGGCGGTACGTGGGAAAGGGAAGGCCCATGATCCATACGCCGCCGCGCAGCATTTCGGGCAGCAATGGCGAGAGCGTATCGGAGCTAAACCCCCACCGCATCAAATCGGCAAAGATGACCGAGACCCCATAGGTCAAGAGCACCTGCATCAGATGGGGCCGGGCGTAGAAACGACCAAAGGGGAAACGATCCAGTATCAAGCCTACAAGCGCCGTGAGCAAGAAGGCGCAGGGAAAGGCGAGCCACCAGACAGCGCCGGCGCTAAGCCATTGCGTGGCAATGTAGCCGCCCAGCAAAAAAAACGATCCATGCGCCAGGTTCACGAAGTTCATCAGGCTAAGAACCAGCGACAGGCCTAGCCCGGTCAGCAGCAGCAATACCGAAAACGATAACGCATTAAGCGTTTGCAACAAGTAATAAGACATAAAGCGAGTCGCGGATCAAGCCGCTGGGCCGGGGTCGCGTATGCCTTTATAGGTGTGTATGACGGTGTTGATGGGCTTGCCCTGATCGTCGGCACGCACTTCGTTGACGTAAATGTCCAGAATCGCCTGGTTATTCCGATGGTCGAACTGCATGGGACCAAAAGCAGTGCTTACAGGCTCCTCCAGCAAGCGGGACTTTAGCTTTTCTTTGTTGTCGATATCGCCATTGACGGCATCGATGCCGGCTTTGATGACCTGGCCTGTTGCGTAGCCTGAGGTGCTGGCTTCGCCTGGCAAGCGACCGCGCTCGGCCTGGTAAGCTGCGGCGAACGATGCCGCGGCGGGAGCGGCGGGCGACTGGTGGAAAGTGTTAATGCCGCCGATGCCGGCTGAGCCGGCGGTAAGCAGCACGTCTTCCTGGTCGAACAGTGCCCCAGGGCCTATCAGTTGAACCTTGTCTTGAAGCTGGTAGTCGCGCATTTGCTGAAGAAAGCGTACGGCATCCGCTCCGGGCAAAAAGGCGTAAACGAATTTTGGCGCGGCCGCGGCAAGATTCATGATCAGGGGTGCGAAATCGGACGTGCCCAACGGCGTCCAGATTTCCTGGCCAGGCACACCACCCAGTTCCTGGAAGGTGGCATTGAAATCACCTACATATTCACGGCCGGCGGCATAATCGGAAGCCAGGGTGATGCCGCCCGAGGTGGCGATGTTCCCATGGGTCCATAAGGCGCCGGTATGGCCCAGCATCCAGCTGGTTTTGGTCGCCCGAAATATATAAGGGCTGGCGGCTTCGCGGGCTAGCGCATTCGCGGCCGCGTTCGAGATAAAGGTCAGCAGTTTGGCGTCTGACACGGTATCGCGTATTGCCAGCGCAACGGCAGCGCTGATTACGCCGCACAAGACATCGATCTTGTCGCGGGAAATAAGCTTGTGTACTTTGCGCAAGGCTTCAGCGGGTTTGCCCTGGTCATCTTCGACGAGCAACGTAACCGGCCGCCCACCCATTTGGTAATTGATTTCTTTCAGAAACAACTCCAGGCCAGCCCGCATGCTTTCCCCTAAAGAGGCGAAGGGGCCTGACAAGGAGGTCAGCAACGCAATTTTTATCGGCGCGTCAGCGGCGCGGGCAAGGCGCGGTATACCCATAGCCAGTGGCGTCATGGCCCCTGCAATCAGCAGGCGCCGACGCGTTGTGGCAGGGACGAAGACGGGGGATTGGCTGTGGGTCATGGATACGCTTGGGAACCTAATGAAAGATAATGATAATCAGTCGTATTCTAAGGTTTTTTATTCGATCTGGCGAATCGCAAGCGTATGGAAGCTTAGGTCTGGCAGGGGGGCACGCCGTCGCTGGCGAAAGAGATGGCCCTGCTTGCCGACATGGGGAGCATGTCGGCATGATTCAGTCTGGGCAGTATTTCCAATGTGGTCGACAGCCCCGAGACGCCGTTCAGACGTTCCACCAGCGTTTGCGCCATGGGAAGCGTAGGTATGCCATGGGCGCGCATAGGATCAGCAGGGTCTTCGCCCGCAGGCAGAGGGTGCCAGGCTTCCCCTTCGCCCACCATCAATAGCAATTGGGTTTCGTCGTGGTGTTCGCTGCCAAGTAATGTGTCGGCGGCTTTGATCAGGTATTGGTCGCGCCACCATAGCGAAGGGCTGGCTGCTACGTAGCGTTTAAACAGATCGTGCCGGTGATACAAGGCGTGCAATACAAATAGCCCGCCATAGGAATGGCCATACAAGGTGCGCTGGGCCGGATCCAGCCGTACTGTCGCATCCAGGGCCGGCATCAGGATCGTTTCCAGAAAATCCAAAAAGATATCGGCGCCTCCCGAGCGCCATTGGGGCATGCGGGGATCGTGGTCGGGCTTGCCCCCCGGCAGAGCGGGCGTGTAGTCATAGGCGCGGGCGACCCGGCTGGCGGCCGGATCCGGTCCGTAGCCGACGGCGACCAATGCCACAGGCCAGTCGGGATGCTGGGGTGTGGCTGCCAATGCATTCATAGACCAGTCGCCATCCAGCATGAACACGGCCGGGTAGCCTTGCGGCGGCGCGGGCCTGGCCGGAACCGTGATTTGTATCCGGTACTTATGCTGGCTTAGCGGAGATGAAAGCCACAATGTCGTCATTTGGCATCGAGATCAATCATGTAGGTGCCCTGCATGGGGACGGCCAGGAAGTTTTCGTTGATGTAGTCAAGGGTGGCTTTTGGGGAAATACCCTTGAATCGTTCGGGGTGTATCCAGCTCGCCAGGGCTTCGATAAAGACCACATGCAGCGGCGAGTCGTTGAAGGCATGCCAGATCCCATGGGCGTTTCCCTCTTGGGCCGCGGCCAGGGCATTGAGCTTGTTGCCGTCGATGATGCGCTTGAGGCTGGCGCGGGCTTCTTCATCTGTGCTGCCGGCGCCTATGACAAGCCCGCTGCTGGCGCGTCGTCCACCGCCTGTTCCCGTAGCCACATACACTTTTGGGTTCTGGGTGTTGATGTATTCAAAGCTTAAGCGGCCGGTGGCGCTTTTCAGTACGCCGCTGCCGATATTGTGGCCGCCAGCGTAGGTAATCATCTCGTTAAAGGTACCTGTGCCTGGTGAATTGCAGCAATCGGTGGTGCCTGCATGGGCATGTACGAACACGGGTAGCCGTTGCGCTTCGGGCAAGTCGCGCAGCCGGTCTGCGACTTGATCCATGTGCTGCTGATAGAAGGCAACAAAGTCCGCGGTTTGTTGGTCGCGCCCCAGTGCATTGCCCAATGCTGTCAGGCTGGGCACGGTGTTGGTCATGGGGTGAACGAAAAAGTCGATCACAATGACAGGGACGCCTGCATCTTCAAAGCGCTTGATGAGCTGCGATTCCTGGGCGCTTTCGTTCGAGGTGATGCCCGCGAACGTCAGGGTCAAGACCACCAAGTCCGGGCGTAGCGCCAGTGTTTTTTCGACCGAAAAGGTGTCTACGGTGTGCCGTCCAACTACAGGCACCTTTGCAAGCGCCGGAAATTTTTCCACGTAGTTGGCGTAATCGTTGGAAAACGATGTCCTGAATTCATCGGACCATCCTGCCAATATCCCCACCGGGTCGGGATGCAGCAAAGCCAGGATGGGAAAATTACGGGCTTGGGCCAACACGACTCGCTCGGCGGGTTTAGGCAACGTCACGCTGCGGCCGGTGACATCGGTGACCGTGATAGGGGCCGCAACGCACGCGCTGGTAAAGATCAGGCACTGAAATAGCGCGACGGCAACACGGCGGAAATAGCTCATTTCGGATTTCGCTTTGATATTAATGTATGGGGTCGCACAGGCCGTCTATCATGACTTGCAAAGTACCGCGCGAACACGGTTCAATCCGGCCAGTTACCCCATAGCCGTCGCTTAGGGAGGTGGGGGTGATGACATCTGCAGTCGTGCCCTGCGCAAGCAGCCGGCCTTTAGCCAGCATCAGGGCGTAATCGCAGTGTTGCAAAGCAATGCGCAAATCGTGCAGGACGATTAGCGTGACCAGGCCGTGTTGCTGGGTTTCCTGGCGTAGTAGATCCATGACATGGAACTGATAGTTCAGGTCCAGGGCCGACAAAGGTTCATCCAGCAATAGTAGTCGCGGCCTGCGTATCAAGGCTTGGGCCAGCCCTACCAGTTGCTTTTGCCCGCCCGACAACTGGTCCAGATACATCATGGCCAGGTGTTCTATGCCCAGGCGTTTCAGCAATGAAAGAATGTCTTCCACTTCTATGGGACCGCTTTCGGGCGCCAGCGCGGAGGCCTTCGCGGCAACCAGGACGGACTCAAACACGCGCAAATGGACTGATGCTGGCAGCGCTTGCGGCAAATAAACGATTTTCTGGGCGCGCGTTTCCAGTGACGTCTTGGTCATGTCCTTGCCATCCAGCGAGATGCGCCCACTGTTGGCGCGCATCAGGCCGGCCAATGCCTTGAGCAAGGTGGATTTGCCGCTGCCATTGGGGCCTATCAGTGCCGTGAGTGTTCCGGCCGCCAGCCCTTCGATGGACAGGTCGCTGATAATGGTGCGCTTGCCATAGGCAAGGCTGAGTTGATCCACTTCAAGCATAAAAATTTACTTCATCTGGCGCCGCAGCACCACGGTTAGGAAGAAAGGAACGCCGACCAGCGAAGTAACAATACCGACTGGCACGATCACGCCAGGCACGATGTTCTTAGACGCGATCGATGCCAATGACAAGATGGCGCCGCCTACCAAGGCGCTGCCTGGCAGGTAGAAGCGGTGGTCTTCGCTGAACAGCCGGCGGGCAATATGGGGGGCAATCAGCCCTACGAAGGCGATGGTGCCCACGAACGACACTGCTAGCGCGGACAGCAGGCTGATGCGTATCAGCGATGTAAGACGCAAACGCTGTACGTTAATACCGAAGCTCGTGGCGCGATTTTCGCCCAGACGCATGGCGGTCAGCTTCCAGGAGTCGCGCAGTGCCAGGGGCAATATCAGCGCAAAGGCGACGAGCAGTACTGCTACCTTGGGCCACGAGGCGCGCGACAAACTTCCTATGGTCCAGAAAACCAGCCCTTGCAAGGCCTCGGCGCTGGCTATGAACTGCATCAGCGAGACCAGGGCGTTGAACGAAAACACCAGCGCGATGCCAAACAGCACCAGGCCCGTGGCGCTTAAACCACCCCAGCGTGCCGCAGCGTCCAGCAAGAGCGCTGAAATCAAGGCAAAGATAAAAGCATTGCTGGATATCATCCACGAAGCGGGTACGCCGGGTAGCGACAGGTCCAGAACGATGGCCAGCGACGCGCCAAACGCGGCCGCCGACGATATGCCCAATGTGAATGGACTGGCCAACGGGTTGTTCAATATGGTTTGCATTTCAGCGCCGGCCAGCCCCAAGGCCAAGCCTACGGCCATCGCCATTAACGCATAGGGCAGACGAATATCCCAGACAATAACCCGTGTGGTCGCATCCGCTTCAGAGGGAGACCACAACGCGTGCATAATATCGGCTAGCGGCAGCCCCGATGGGCCCAGCATGAAATCGGCAAGAATCGACAGGCAGATAACCAGCGCAAGCAATGCTACTAGCAAATAGCGTCGCTTCAGGGTCTGCTGATAGACGCCAATAATGGGGTTGGAAAGCAAGGTTGAGGACATGGATGGCAAATGAGAACTATTACGTAACTGGCAGTATAGTTGATGGATCTGGCTCATGGTTGCCCGTAAGCATCCACAACATGGCTTCGATCAAAGGCCACGCTTATCAGATTCTTGTTCGTTGCCCGGCCGGGACCGCGCCTGAAGGCGGGTGGCCGGTTGCTTATGTACTGGATCACAGCCTTTTTAATGCGCTGGACCCCACCGCGGGGCCGCGCGGTATATTGGTGGGCGTAGGTTACTGTGAGCAGGACCAGCGTGCGCGTGACTACACCCCGCTGATGGGTTCATATGGCGCTCCGTCATCGGCCCAACCTGAAGACACAGGCGGCGCTGATGATTTCCTGGTTTTTTTATTGCAGAAGCTAAAACCTTGGGTGCAGACACAATATCCCATTGATGCCGGCCGGCAGAGCCTGATCGGTCATTCGCTGGGCGCCTTGTTTGGACTGCATACTTTTTTTCAACACCCGGCGGCTTTTCAAACCTACCTGCTATCCAGCCCGTCCGTCTGGTGGGCAGATCATTTTTTGCTCAAAGCGGCGCAGCAGGCTGTCGCGACGTCTTCGCCGAATCCGTCAGTCGTACCTGCGCGCATCGCGATTACTGTGGGCGAGTACGAGCAGTCGCTGAGTCCCGCCGAATTGTTACGCGACTCTGAATATCAGAAGCAACAATTAGATAGGCGAACTTTCCGGCGTATGGTCGATGGAACGCGTGAGCTTGCCCAAATGCTGGAGGCTGCTGATACAGCGGCCGTCAGCTTCCAGATTCTGAAAGGCCAGACTCACGCTATGGCGGGTCCCAGGGCAGTGGTAGA
>NZ_JBEBUX010000070.1:0-20209 GCF_040393045.1 Pollutimonas bauzanensis
GACCCCTTGCACCCCATGCAAGTGCGCTACCAGGCTGCGCTACGCCCCGAAACTAAGCATATTTTTCAACACTTAGCGTTTCACCGCTTGGCCAATAACCAAGTAGCGAAGAACGAAATTCTAGCACAAATTCCAGGCAATAGCCTAGCCAACCTGGAATTCGGTTTCAGGATAGCGAACCCGGCTGCGTTTTTGCGTTGCCAGGCTATAAATCAGCGTCAAAGGACCTATTCGTCCGGCAAACATCAGTACGGCCAATAGCACATGGCTAGGCGTCGAAAGATGATGAGTGAAATCCCGGCTAAGGCCCGTTGTGCTCAAAGCGGATACGACCTCGAACAAGATGGTAAGAAAGGGCGCTTTCTCGAAAATCGTCATTATCAGAACACCGCTAAAAGCCAAGCCGCTAGTAACCAGCAGCAGGGCAAGCGATTTTTGTATGGTGTCCGATGACACCGATCGCCTCAGTAATACGACTTCTTTTCTGTGCAGAATGTAGGAATAGACGGCGGCCACCAGCACAATGAATGTCCCTACCTTGATCCCGCTGGCGGTGCTCAGGGAGCCGCCTCCTATGAACATGAGCAAGATGATGATCAGGGTGGAGCTGTCGTTAAGCTGTGTGATGTCAATGCTGGTGAAGCCTGCAGTGCGCGACGTTACACTTTGGAGCCAGGCGGCAAGCGCCTGGCCCTTAAATGACAAGTTACCCAAGGTGCCAGGGTTGTTGAATTCCAGCAGCCAGATCGCGATGAATCCGATCAGATTAAGCGCCAGGGTGCTGATCAGGATCAGCTTGGTATAGGGGCGTAGCTTGGTCCAGGTTCTTTTCTGGCTTACATCACCCAGTACAGAAAATCCGATGCCGCCCAGTATGATTAAAAACGAGATGACGAGGATGGTGACAGGGTCGTCGACAAACCCAGCGAGGCTGGATGGGAACAGCGAAAAACCGGCATTGTTAAAAGCGGCGATGGAATGGAAAATTGCCCGATATAGTGCAGAGATGAACGGGTAGTCCCGCGACCACCACAGGGTCAAAATCAGCACAGCAATGGCTTCTATGATGATGGAAGTCTTGAATACCAGAAATGCCGTACGGCGAATTTTAGAAACACTGGTTTGATTAAAGGCCTCAAGCGCCAGGGCTTGATGCTTGAGGCTCATTCTCTGGCCTAGGGTAATTGCCGCAACGACCGCGAAGGTAACGAAGCCCAGCCCTCCTAATTGGACTAGGCTAATCAGGACAATCTGGCCGAAATGCGTCAAGGTAACGGCTGGGTCGATGACGGTCAGTCCCGTTACTGTGACCGCCGAGGTCGCCATGAAAAACGCGGTGAATATGCTGATGGGGTGCTGGCTGGCCGCTGGTAGCGCCAACAATACGGTGCCCAGCAAAATCAAGGTAAGAAAGCCAGCGGCCAACACCACCGGCGGGCTGGCCCGGACGAGCCCCGTGCGTTTGATTCGCTTGTACGAATGGTAGCTATACAGTGGATCCCAATTGCGCATTGTTTAAGCCAGCTTGGGAGCAATGGTTTTTAGGGTGTCCAGTTGCCCCAACAAGACGAGAATATCTTTCGTGTGAAGAATGAAGTCATTGGCCGGATGAACCGTAATTTGGGTTTTTCGCTTGACGATCAATACGTGAATTGTGTCGGGTTGGCCTTTTAGCACTTGATGCAACGGTACGCCTTCCAAACGCTCACTGACGTCTATTTCTACGACGAACTCACCGTTTCCTATAGAGATATAGTCGTTCACCATGGGGTAGCTAAGGGTTTGTGCAACGCGTATGCCCATTTCCTCTTCGGGATGAATAATGCGTGCGACACCGAGTTTGCTCAGGATCAGGTGCTGGGCATGCGAAGATGCCTTGACCCAAATGGTTTGCACACCCAGGGACTTAAGATGAACGACGCATAGCAAGCTGGCCTGGAATTCTTCTCCTATGGCTACCAGCACAACGTCGTAGTTATCCAGCCCTAGTTCTTCCAGCGCAGCGTGGTCGGTCACATCGGCAATGACGGCATGGGTTAGCTGATCGGCATATTTATCGACCAGCTTCCCGTCTGTATCCACGCCCAGGACAGAATGCCCCATCCTCATGAGCTCCAGTGAGGCTGCGGAGCCGAAGCGGCCCAAGCCGATGACGGCGAATTGTCCCATGAGGTTTCCTTGCTTTATAGCGGTGACGACCAGGCAGGTGGTGCGAACAAATGGTAGCTTAGCGCAAATTCTGGTAAAAACCCTTATGGATTTGTGTATATGCCTGCAGGCGCAGCGGTTTTCATGCAGACTAGGGTTAACCTTAACTTCGACTTCAATAATGGCACGGAATATATGGTGAGTTTGTTTGATCCCATTCAATTGGGTACCGTTGAGTTAAGTAATCGGATTGTAATGGCTCCTTTGACGCGTATGCGTGCTTCTAAAGAGCGAATCCCTAACGACTTAATGCGTACTTATTACTGCCAGCGTGCCTCGGCAGGGTTAATTCTGTCGGAAGCCACGTCTGTTTGCCCTCAAGGCGTGGGCTACGCCAATACACCGGGCATTTGGACTGGCGCTCAGGTAGAAGGCTGGAAGAAAATTACGCAAGCAGTGCATGCGAAGGGCGGCAAGATTTTCTTGCAGCTATGGCATGTGGGGCGGGTATCCGACCCCGAGCACTTGAATGGCGAAATTCCCGTCGCGCCTAGCGCCATAGCCTGCGAGGGTCATGTCAGCGGCTTACGACCCAAGCGCGATTACGTGGTTCCGCGTGCGTTGCACACTGCAGAAATTCCCCGCATTGTTGCTGACTTTACGCAAGGCGCACGAAATGCGCGGGTAGCGGGTTTCGATGGGGTCGAGGTTCACGCCGCCAATGGCTATCTGATAGATCAGTTCCTGCAAGACAGTACCAATAAAAGAACCGATCAATACGGTGGATCCGTCCAGAATAGGGCGCGGCTTTTGTTGGAAATTGTGGAGGAATGCATCGCTGTCTGGGGAACGGGACGGGTAGGGGTGCATCTATCGCCGCGAGGCAAATCGCATTCTATTTCCGACTCGGATCCCAGCGCTTTGTTTGGTCATGTCGCGCACGAGTTGGGGCAGCGTGGCGTGGCTTTCATTTTTGTAAGGGAAGCTGCCGGAAACGCCAACCAGACACTAGAAATAAAACGGCTTTACGGCGGACCGGTGATCGTCAACGAACAGTACGATTTTCCCATGGCGCAACAAGTCCTTGCTACGGGGCAGGCCGACGCAGTGGCGTTCGGCAAGGCGTTCATCGCCAATCCTGATTTGGTGGCGCGCCTGAAGGCTGGGGTCAAACTGAATGCGTGGGATTTGGAGTCGTTCTATTCGGAGGGGCCGAAAGGGTATACCGATTACCCAGTCTTTCACGCTGAAAGTTCGTTGTGGAATGAGACCTGCTCTTGAATGCGAACTCGCCGTAAAAAAATTCCAATAATGACCGGTGGCGTGCTAACTTTCCACATGTTGTGTTCAGTGATCGGGAGTCAAGGCTTAATCAGAGGCTAGCAATGGCCGGGGAGGCAGTGTGAAAGCGCTAGTAATCAGTTTAGGCGCCGTTGTGCTGATGTCGGGATGCACAATGGGTATACAGCCTGGCGGAGATTCCCCCAGCGTGTCTTATACGGTTCCGCGCAGTTATCAGACCGTATATTTGCGTGCCCAGAATCAAGCCGACGAGTGCCTGCGCGGCAAGAAGCAATACGATGTCTATGCGAAGGTTGATCCTGCTTTGGAAACAGGGTTGGTTTCGGTACGTGGACCGATGCAAAGTATCGAAGTGGCGCGCACCGAGATCAAAGCGGTCGATGCCAAGCATACACAGGTAACACAAACCGTATGGGGGCGCAGTCCTTGGGATCGTAATGCATTGGCTGCCATGCGCGAATCCATACGCATGGACACCTCGGTTTGCGTAGCGTATAAATAAGAAGGCGCTTATGCGCCGTCTTACATCAGCCGGGCTTTGATCTGTGCGGAAACTGCCGACATGTCAGCGCGTCCGGCGAGCGCTGTTTTTACAATAGCCATTATTTTACCCATGGCCGGAGCGCCAGTAATTCCTTGGCCGCTTACCTCTGCTATAGCCGCGGTGATAACTGCTTCAACCTCTTCGGCAGGAGCAGCTTGGGGTAGAAATTCTTGCAGTACCGCTAATTCGGCTGTTTCTTGTGCAGCAGTTTCAGTGCGACCGGCTTTTTCAAAGGCGGATATCGATTCGCGCCGTTGCTTGACCTGTTTCTCGATGATTGCGATGACTTCGGTGTCGGCCAATTCACGGCGCTCATCGACTTCTTTTTGTTTGATGGCGGCCTGCAAAAAACGCAGGGTGCCCAAACGCGCGGAGTCTTTGGCGCGCATGGCGGTTTTAACGGCGTCGGCAAGCTGAGGCTTGAGCGTATTGCTCATGATGGAATCCCGTGCAAAGAATTTTATTTTAGCGCAGTGTGTCAGATTGCGCGCCTGGCCGGATGGAAGTTCGTATTGTGAGTGCGCCGCGGCCCCTATCTGACGTACAATTTTTTAGATACCCGCCGGTAAGTCCGGAATGTTTATATTGTTATGGCTATGAATCCCAATTTCCCCGATCCTTTTATTTACGTACCCAAGCGGGGCGATCCTCAGTTGTTGTTTGTGTTGTTGCATGGTGAGTCAGCCGGCCCGGATCAATTGTTTCCTTTGGCGCAAGCCATTAAGCAGGCCTTTCCTTTGGCTTTGGTTGTTTTGCCTTATGCTTTTGAAATCGAACCAGGCAGCACGCACGACAAGCCTTGTCACCACTGGGTCGATCCGGTCGGCCTGGATGAAGGCAACTACGCACGCCGGGTCGAACAGGCGCTTCCCTTGCTTATCAAGCAAATCCAGCAGATTCAGGCTCAATATGGTTTAACGGGCGAGCGAACGGCGTTAGCGGGGTTTTCGCAAGGTGCTTGCATGGCGCTGGAAGCCAGTCTGGCCCAGCCCAATCTCGCAGGCCGGGTCCTGGCTTTTTCGGGCTTGTATGCCAGCGAGCCGGTTCAGGCGCCGCCAGCGACACTACTGCATTTTTTTCATGGGGCCGAAGACAGCCTGCTTGTTCGCGACCGTGTTCACTTCACTCTGGAGCGCCTGGCCGAATTACAGGGCGATGCGACGCTGGACGAGGCTTCGGGGGTCGGGCATGAACTGCATCCGGCTTTGATTCATCAAGCCGTTGTGCGATTGCAAACCTGCGTGCCGTTGCGTAACTGGGAAGCGGCATTAGGTGCACTGCAAGCGCAGGCCAGCGACGCGCCTGACATTATTTTGCCCGATTCGTCAGGCAGGACCTTGCATTAATCAGCGCCCGTTGTTGGCCTGTCCCATTGGAACGTCAAACGGGTAGAGCCGCTTGCATCTATTGTTACGCTACGAGATTGGGTTTGGCTTTCGTAGGTGGCAAAGACCTGATATTTTCCAGGGGCCAACTTAGCCAATAGAAAAGGGCCTTTTGATGTGACATTCAGCACAGTGATATCGTTGTCGTCGCGTATGACCACCTGTACATCGCCTGCATAGGCCGCCTTGCCGTCTACTTGGCTGGCAAAAGTCAGCGCCAGGGGATATTGCGACATGGCCTGTTTGAAGGCCGTTGATTCTTCCAGACCGAAGCCGCCGCTGATATATTCGGTGCTCCCGTACATTTGGGGAGGCGGCAATTGGGCATATGTGGGGGCGCTTATGCTGGCCGCGGCAAGCAAGCTTGCTGCCAAGGCCATTTTCAGCGAACGTACAGGCCGTGTTGCGTGATCGCGAGTAGAGCGCATGATTCTTTTTCCTGGATAAAGCGACAGCTTTATTCTAACGCGCTTGTCACGTGCGAACTTGTCATTTCATCAATGAAAAAGGGCCAGTCGTGGCGTTCTGTCAGTGTGCCGGATGCGTCATAGCTGACTTCGCTGAACAAGGCTCGTCCGCTGGCGTGGACGGCAATAACCGTAGAGCAGCGCGTACCGTAATTCGGGCTGATAATAAACGGGCTGCTTAACAATCGTTCGCGTTCAAGCGTAAGGCCCGTATCGGGTAGAGTGTGGTCCTGTGCCTGCGTATTGTCTTTCAATATAGCGAATACAGGCGCCAGTGATTGCTCTAGATCTTCAAGCGGATACTGGTCTAGTGCCAGGCGCAAGCGTTGCGCTTTGGGCCAGGGGGTGTCTAGTAAATGGTTTGAAATAATATAGCGCCCTGGCGTCAAAGCCAGGGGGGTGTCTTGCGTGCGCCGGTTTCCTACATAAAAGGCGGCTCCCAACTTGCCGACAATCAGGTTGAACCCGTTATAGGCAGCCGCAGTTTCCTGTACGTGATTGGCGTATAAGTCTGCCGGTTCGTCGCCCGCCAGATACCGGCTGACCAATTCGCCGCGCGATGGCGCATTGGGCTTCATGGCTGATGGATCGCGGTAATTGGTCAGTAGCGCAAATTGGCCTTGCCGGGTAACCCCCAGCCAAGTCCCTTGTGCCTGGCAGTCTATGCCGGCGATTACATTGGGGTGATCGCGCCAGGGTGCGGCGGCCAAGCAAGGCCTTTCATGAAATTCGTCACGATTGGCTGCGATAAATAGCGGCCAATCGGGGTGTGCAGCAAGAGCCAGGTAGGCAATGCACATAGCTGCTTACAGCATGGCTACATTGCTTGCGTTTTCAACCAGGGTTCGAATGCGGACCGCATCGCCGATACGGGAATATCGACCGGAAGAGTTGAGCAGAACAATGGCAACGTCGCGGTTGTCTATGCGGGTAAGCATAACCAGGCATTCTCCAGCCTCGTTGATAAACCCGGTTTTTGAAATCTTGATGTCCCAGTTTGAATTGCTGACCAGGCGGTTGGTGTTGTTGTATACGAGTTGCCGGCCACGTCCTACTTCAATTTCGTACTTATCGTCGGTCGTGTACCGTCGAATAAGCGGTTGCTTGTTGACGGCAAGCAAAAGCTTGACTAGGTCGCGCGGTGTCGACACGTTGTCGCTGGACAGACCGGTAGGCTCGACAAAGCGGGTTTTCCGCATACCCAATGCGCGTGCCTTGTCGTTCATGGCGCGCACAAACGCAGGCATGCCGCCTGGATAATAGCGGCCCAAGGCATGGGCGGCGCGGTTTTCCGACGACATAAGCGCCAAGTGCAGCATATCAGCGCGACTTAGTTGGGTGCCTACGGGCAAGCGGGAGCGCGAATAGCGCACGCGGTCAACATCGGCGTCGCTGATTTGTATGGTCTGCTGCATGGGCAGGCCGGCTTCCGCAACGACCAAAGCGGTCATCAGTTTGGAAATCGATGCAATAGGACGGACTTCATCGCTGTTTTTGTCGTACAGCACATCAGTACTTTCAAGATCTTGCACAAAGGCAATTTCGGAGCGAAGCATGGCCTGGCTGGTCAGGGGCTCGATGTGCGGCGCTGTGCGTTTGACCACGCTGTCGTCCTGGTCGCCGGAGCGCAAACCAACTTGCACTGCGGCGACCGAAGCGCCCTGTGCATAAGAAACGGGACGCAGATTGCGTCGTGTCGCTATATGAGTAGTGTGGGCGCGGGCTTTAATCGACTTGGGTTTTACTGCCGCCGTTTTCTTGATCGAAGTTTTTTTGACTGTATTTTTCTTGACAGCGGCTTTCTTGGCGCTGCTGGTCGCTTTCTGCGTAGCCTGCGCTTTAGTGCGCGTGGTGCTGGCATAAGCATCGACATTCATGCCAAGCATGCAAAGCAGCAGCAAAAAAGCGCTTAGAGGAAGGTAACGAGACGGAGAGTTCCTGGTCGAAGGCATGGCTGGCGCTTGAATATTTGTTGTTGATTGAAGCGATAATATCAGAAAAACACAAATATATTAGCTAGTTACACCAATCTTCTAATTTATTTTTTAAGTATTGAGCCTGCGAGCATGATAATTAAGGTGAAACACTGTTTTTGTATACAGTGCATTCGACTCGACGTGCCCGATAGAGTAGAAATCCTATGATGCTTAAATTGACCAGGTTCCATACCGTACCGTTGATGAAGGCGGCTTGGTAAGACCCGGTCAGGTCATAAATGGCGCCAGACATCCAGCCGCCCAATGCCATTCCGAACAAGGTGGCCATCAATACGGTGCCAACCCGTGCGCCGGCTTCTTTCGGCGTGAAGTATTCACGCACAATCAAGGCGTACGAGGGAACGATACCACCCTGGAATAGGCCGAACAGAGCCGATATCACATAAAGCGAAACCAGGCCGTTACTGGTCAGGAACAAACAAAGGGCGACGCCTTGAAGCAGCGAGCCCAGTAACAGCGTACGCAGTCCACCGATATGATCGGATATCCACCCCGATACCAGCCGGCTGACGATGCCCAGCCCCAGCATCAGCGCCAACATCTCGGCGCCGCGCGCAGCACCGAAACCCAAGTCGCCGCAATAGGCCACGATATGCACTTGGGGCATGGCCATTGCAACGCAACAGGCGACGCCGGCTACGCATAGCAAGCCCTGCAGGGCGCCGGGAGTAAAGCCCAAGGGACGGTTGGGGTCTGATCTGGCCGCCTCGAGGGCGAACCGGGTACGAGGTTTGGAGCTCGGACTAGCGGCGGCGCTGATAGAGGGCGGACGCCGACGGTACACCAGCGCCAAGGGGAGCATGGCGAGCAGGCAAAAGACGCCTATGCCCATATACATATGGCGCCATCCGACGGTATCGATGAAGTGCTGCATGATCGGAGGCCATACTGCACCCGCCAAGTAGTTGCCGCTCATGCATATGGCAACGGCAATTCCGCGGCGCCGCGTAAACCACTGCGACGTGTCGGCGACCAGGGGTGCAAATGAAGCCGCAGTGCCCAGCAGGCCAATCAGCAAGCCTTGAATAATGACGAATTGCCACAGACTGTTGGCCGAGCCGGCCAGGATGAACCCGCAGCTCAGCCCCAAGGTGCCGACGATGATAGGCATCATGACGCCGAAACGATCTGATAGCCGCCCCATAAGAATACCGCCCAGACCAAAACCCACCATGGTCAACGTATACGGCAGGGAAGCGTCGGAACGGCTTACGCCGAAGTCTGCCTGGATTTGCGGTAGCACCACGGTAACCGAATACATGCCGGACCCGCCGATGGTCATCAGCAACAGCGATACGATCAGTCGCGTCCAGGCGTAAGGGGACTCAGCATCTTTGGAACTGGGGGGAGGGGCGAGGCTCGTCATAGACCGTATTGGACATGATAAGTCCCGGGTTGTGTTGATAATGCGTTGTTAAAACACGCTTTCTTCAACATTTTTCTCCTCCATCATGTGCATGACGGTGTGGGGCTTGTTGTGCCCGGCAAATACACACTCCCGCTTCTCAGCCATGCTCTCCTTGCAACCGCTCAGCAAATAGCAGCGCTGGAATAGTTCGCTGACCCAATCGACAAAGACACGAACTTTAGGCGACAGATGACGATTGTGTTGATACACCACCGAAATCGGCATTGGTGACGGCGTCCAGTCTGACAACACTTCACGCAACGCGCCTGACTCCAGGTGCGGGGCCACCATATAGCGCGCTGGTTGAATGATGCCAAATCCATTGACACCGCAGGAGACATAAGCTTCTGCGTCATTGACAGCGACACTGCCCGGTACAGCTACTGCGGTGGGCTTGCCATCTATGGTGAAGCTCCAGTCCATATTGCGGCCTGTGCGGCCGGAAAAGTAATGAACGGCGCGATGCTCTTTAAGCTGTTCGATGGTGCGTGGTTCGCCATATCGCTCTAAATAGGAGGGCGCCGCGCATGTAATGCTTTCAAAAGTACCGATCCGCTTTGCCACCATGCTTGAGTCTTGAAGTTCGCCAACCCGAATGACGCAATCGACGGCCTCTTGCACCATATCGACAGGCCGGTCGCTCATGCCAATGGCCAATTCGATGTCGGGGTATCGGCTGTGGAATTCGCATAAGGCGGGAATCAGAATTAAGCGTCCGATAGATGGCGGCGTGTCAATACGCAGCCGGCCCTGCGGCCCCTGTGCAATGTCGCGAAACGAGGCTTCTGCGTCTTCGAGGTCGGCCAGTATGCGTATACAGCGTTCGTAATACGAAGCGCCATCCGGCGTCAAACTTAGGCGGCGCGTTGTCCGATTCAGCAAGCGCACCTTCAGCATACGCTCAAGGCCTTGAATAGTCGTGCTGACAGTGGCGCGAGGCAAGCCCAGGCTATCGGCGGCCTGGGTAAAACTGTTGGCATCTACCACTCGTGTAAATACTTGCATAGCCTGGAAGCGGTCCAAGAGTTTCTCCCAATAAGAAATGGAAACCAGAACGTGGGCGTTGAAGCCAGAGTTTGATTGTTCGTTATAAACGAATAGTGTTGATAAAAAATTGGTATTTATCTGTTTTTGCGAAAAGTAAATAATACTCGCTCTTTTCGCGAATTCATAGCCAGTCTTCAAAAGACCCGGCCCAAGGACAATTATGCTTTTACTGCGCAACCGATACGCCATGGCGGCACTTGCCGCGGCCATTTTTTTCGGCGGCATTGCTGTGCTTCGTGTCAACACCGGCATTGCCCGGGATGCTGTTGCATCCATTCCTGATCCGGCAGTGTCCGTCGACGTGGCAACCGTGGCCACACAGAAGATTACCGATTGGCATGAGTATTCTGGCCGTTTGGAAGCCATCGATCAAGTGGAAATTCGCTCTCTGGTGTCTGGAACCCTGACCGCCGTGCATTTCACAGATGGCAGCCTGGTTGAAAAGGGCGATGAGCTGTTTACGATAGACCCGCGTCCCTATCAAGCGGCGCTGGATCATGCCACAGCGCTTGTCGCAGCGGCTCAGGCCCGCGTTGCTTATACATCCTCCGATCTGGCCCGGGCAGGGCGCCTGTTGGCGGGCAATGCCATTGCGAAACGTGACTATGAAGAAAAGCGCAATGCGTCCCGCGGCGCCGTTGCTGATTTGCAGGCCGCCAAGGCGACGCTCGCATCGGCGAGCCTGGACCTGGAACACACTCGGATTGTTGCTCCTATTGCCGGGCGGGTATCTCGCGCCGAGGTCACGCCTGGAAATGTGATTGCGGCCGGCGCAAACTCAGCGCCTTTGACCTCACTGGTGTCGGTGTCGCACATGTATGCCTCGTTTGAGGTTGATGAGCAAAGCTTCCTGAAATTCGTGGGTCCGTCCAGCGCTTCAGGAAGTGAGCGTACGCCAGTATTTTTGGGGCTGGCTAACGAAGAGGGCTACCCCCGTCCGGGAAAACTGGCTTCAGTGGATAACCGCTTGGATACCTCATCCGGAACCATACGCGTGCGGGCTGTGTTTGATAATCCTGGCGGCAAACTCGTGCCCGGTCTTTATGCTCGTATCCGCTTGGGTGGCGGTGCTCCGCACGATGCCGTGTTGGTCGACGAAAAAGCGATTGGGACTGATCAGAACAAGCGGTTTGTGGTGGTTGTGAATGACGACAACAAGACTGCCTACCGAGAAGTCCGGCTGGGCGCCAGCCAGGACGGCGGTCGGGTTGTTCAAGCGGGCTTGAAAGCGGGGGAACGCATTGTAGTGAATGGTTTGCAGCGTATTCGTCCAGGCGATGTCGTCACGCCCCAACCCACGCCAGCGCTTGCAACGGGAGCACCCGCGAAACTGGCGGTGTCGGATGCCGTTTCGAACGGTTCCAGTCCGGCCGACAACTCTTAATAGCGTCTTTGAGCCCCCATGAATATCTCTAAATTTTTTATCGATCGCCCCATTTTCGCGGGCGTATTATCGATTCTGGTTTTGCTGGCGGGTGCCCTGGCAGTCTTCCAGCTGCCTATTTCGGAGTACCCGGAAGTCGTACCGCCGTCGGTAGTGGTGCGCGCGCAGTATCCGGGCGCCAATCCCAAGGTCATTGCCGAAACCGTTGCCGCGCCGTTGGAGGAATCCATAAACGGTGTGGAAGATATGTTGTACATGCAGTCGCAAGCAAACAGCGATGGCAACCTGACCGTGACCATCAATTTCAAATTGGGTGTGGATCCCGACAAAGCCCAGCAGTTGGTGCAGAACCGCGTCGCCCAGGCTATGCCTCGGTTGCCTGAGGAGGTCCAGCGGCTGGGCGTGACGACGATAAAAAGCTCGCCTACTTTGACCATGGTAGTGCATCTGATTTCGCCCGATGATCGCTACGACATGACATATCTGCGCAATTACGCAGTGCTTAATGTCAAAGACAGACTGTCGCGCATCGCCGGCGTGGGAGAGGTTCAGCTCTGGGGCGCTGGTAATTATTCCATGCGTGTGTGGTTGAATCCGCAGAAAGTTGCGCAGCGCGGCTTGGCGGCAACGGATGTGATTGCCGCAATCCGGGAGCAGAACGTGCAGGTTGCCGCCGGTGTTATCGGCGCTTCGCCGAGCCTGGCAGATGTGCCGTTGCAATTGTCGGTCAACGCCCAAGGCAGGCTGCAGACAGAAGAAGAATTTGCCGATATCGTGCTTAAGACATCGGCCGATGGCGGGGTGACTCGGCTTGGGGATGTTGCGCGGATAGAGCTCGCCTCGTCTGAATACGGTTTGCGTTCCTTGCTTGATAACAAGCCGGCTGTAGCGTTGGGGATCATGCAGTCGCCTGGCGCGAACGCGTTGGCTGTGTCCGACGAGGTGCGCGCCGTGATGAAAGAGCTGTCGGCGGATTTTCCGGCGTCGGTGGAAAGCCGCATCGTCTATGACCCTACCCAGTTCGTGCGTTCCAGCATCAATGCGGTTGTCGTCACGTTGCTGGAAGCTATTGCGCTGGTGGTGCTGGTTGTTATTATTTTCTTGCAAACCTGGCGGGCGTCGATCATTCCCTTGCTTGCTGTGCCCGTCTCGATCGTCGGCACCTTTGCCCTGATGCTGGCTTTTGGGTACACCATTAATGCCTTATCGCTTTTCGGTCTGGTATTGGCCATTGGCATCGTTGTCGATGACGCTATCGTCGTAGTGGAAAATGTAGAACGCAACATTGCAGAAGGCTTATCGCCGCGAGATGCGACGTATCGCGCAATGCGGGAAGTCAGCGGCCCTATTGTTGCGATCGCACTCACGTTGGTAGCGGTGTTCGTGCCGCTCGCTTTCATGACGGGACTAAGCGGCCAGTTCTTCAAGCAATTTGCCATGACGATAGCGATTTCCACGGTTATCTCGGCATTTAATTCTTTGACGCTTTCTCCCGCACTGGCGGCACTATTGCTTAAAGGCCATACCGAAAAACCAGACTGGTTGACGCGTGTCATGAATCGGGTGCTGGGCGGGTTTTTTGCCCGATTCAATCGATTCTTCAGCCGCTCGTCTGATCTTTATGCCACGGGTGTGAAAGGCGTGATTTCACGTAAGGCATCTTCGATGGGGGTTTATCTTGTGTT
Organism: Pollutimonas bauzanensis; assembly: GCF_040393045.1. Taxonomy (GTDB): domain Bacteria; phylum Pseudomonadota; class Gammaproteobacteria; order Burkholderiales; family Burkholderiaceae_B; genus Pollutimonas; species Pollutimonas bauzanensis_A. The sequence continues at coordinate 13,368 of NZ_JBEBUX010000070.1, forward strand.
GCTGGCGCTGACGGTAGGCATTTCGTATGTCGTGCCCGGCGGTTTTGTCCCCGCACAAGATAAACAATACCTGATCAGCTTTGCTCAATTGCCTAGCGGTGCATCATTGGATCGCACAGAAAGCGTGATACGTCGCATGACTGATATTGCGTTAAAGCAGCCCGGCGTGGCCAATGCTATTGCGTTTCCGGGGTTGTCCATCAATGGCTTTACCAATAGTTCCAGCGCCGGCATCGTATTCGTTACGCTGGACCCGTTCAAGGAACGTCGTGCATCTGAGCTGTCGGCCGATGCCATAGCAGGAGCGCTTAATCAGCAGTTTTCGGATATCAAGGATTCCTTTATTGCTGTTTTTCCTCCGCCTCCTGTTATGGGGTTGGGGACGGTCGGAGGATTCAAGTTGCAGATCGAGGATCGCGCAGCGTTGGGCTATACGGCGTTGGACGCGGCGGCTCAGGCCTTCCTGGCCGAAGCGCGAAATAGCCCGGAACTAGGCCCGGCCTTTTCCAGCTATCAGATCAATGTGCCGCAATTGGACGTGGATCTGGATCGGGTCAAGGCCAAGCAGCTTGGCGTGCCGGTGACCGACGTGTTCGACACCATGCAAATTTATCTGGGCTCTTTGTATGTCAATGACTTTAACCGTTTTGGGCGTGTATACCAGGTAAGGGCACAGGCCGACGCTCCTTATCGGTCAAGGCCTGAAGATATCCTGCAACTCAAGACTCGTAATAGTTCGGGGGATATGGTGCCGCTTTCTTCATTGGTTACGGTATCGCCTACCTATGGCCCGGAAATGGTTGTTCGCTATAACGGCTACGCTGCTGCCGATATCAATAGCGGCCCTGCGCCGGGTTATTCATCGGACCAGGCCCAGGCTGCTGCAGAGCGTATTGCGGCCAAAACATTGCCGCGCGGGGTCAAATTCGAGTGGACCGATCTGACGTACCAGCAAATTCTGGCGGGCAACGCGGGTATCTGGATATTCCCCATAAGCGTGTTGCTGGTGTTCCTGGTGCTGGCCGCCTTGTATGAAAGTTTGGTGCTGCCACTGGCGGTAATCCTGATCGTTCCAATGAGCATCTTGGCGGCACTGACCGGGGTCTGGCTGACAGGTGGCGACAACAATATTTTCACCCAAATCGGCTTGATGGTGCTTGTGGGGTTGGCTTGTAAGAATGCCATTTTGATCGTGGAGTTTGCCCGGGAACTGGAGCTGCAGGGCGCCACCCCGTTGAAAGCCGCGATAGAAGCAAGCCGCTTGCGGTTGCGTCCTATCTTGATGACTTCGATCGCGTTCATTATGGGTGTGGTCCCATTGCTGACTTCGACCGGAGCCGGTTCTGAGATGCGTCATGCAATGGGTGTCGCTGTTTTCTTTGGCATGCTGGGCGTTACGTTATTCGGGTTGTTCCTGACACCGGTGTTTTATGTGTTGCTACGTTCGCTGGGTGGCCGCGCCTTGCATTCGGCGACCAAGCACGAAGCCCCCATGCTGGCGACAACCACTGAACATTAAGCATTACCGGAATAGAGTCATGATCAAACCATTACGATTTATCTTTGCCTTAGGCGCCTTGCTGTTAGTGTTGGCAGGGTGTTCAGTAGGGCCGCATTACCAACGCCCGTCGGTCGATATGCCTGCCGCGTTCAAGGAAGCATCATTGTCGCCAGAAGATGCGCAACGCTGGAAAGCAGCGCAGCCCGCCGACGATATCGACCGAGGACGATGGTGGGCGGTATTCAACGACACTGCCTTGAACGAACTGGAAGCGCAAGCCATGGCAGCCAATCAGGACTTAAAGGCCGCGGCGGCTCGTGTAGCGCAGGCTCGCGCTTTGCAACAAGGTGCGCGTTCAGAGCTGTTTCCCCGGGTTGATGCTGGTTTTGGCCCAACCAGGCAGCGTGCTTCCAACGCCGCGCAAGGATTGTCGGATGATGCGCCAAATTCTGCATCGACTTTGTGGCGAGGGCAGGTGGGGGCGTCATATGAAGCGGATCTGTTTGGTCGCGTTGCTGCCGGTGTTGATGCGGCCACGGCTGAAACCCAGCAAAGCGAAGCCTTGTTCCGTTCGGTGCAACTGACGCTGCAGGCAGATGTTGCTCAATCCTATTTTCTAATTCGCAGGCTCGACGCGGAGCAAGAGCTGTATCGCAGCACGGTTAGTTTACGAGGTCAGACTTTGAAATTGGTCGAGCGGCGTTATGCGGAAGGCGATATCAGTGAGCTGGATGTTGCTCGCGCCAAGTCCGAGCTGGCGTCCGCGCAATCGGAGTCTTTAGGTGTTGAGCGGCAGCGGGCCGTTGGAGAACACGCTTTGGCAATATTGCTGGGTAAAAGTCCCGCTGATTTTTCGATTCCTCCAAGGCCTTTGCAAGAGATCAGTGTTGGAATACCTGCCGGCTTGCCTTCTTCTTTGCTGGAGCGGCGGCCGGACATCGCGGCGGCCGAACGCGCCATGGCCGCAGCCAACGCACGGATAGGTGCCGCGCAGGCGGCGTTTTTCCCGCGTTTGACAATAACCGGTGCGCTTGGATACGAGTCATCTCAGATCGGCGACTTGCTGCAATGGTCCAGCCGCACATTTTTGCTGGGGCCCTTGGTTGGAACGATGTTGTCCTTGCCCATTTTCGATGGTGGCCAACGCCAGGCAGGGCTGGACCAGGCGCGCGCCAAATATGAAGAGGATGTTGCGGTGTATCGCCAGACGGTGTTGAGTGCCTTCAGGGAAGTGGAAGACAGTTTGTCCACACTTCGTATCCTGGGTACGCAAACTACGGTCCAAGACGAGGCGGTACAGTCAGCGGCCAGGGCAGCCGAGCTTTCCCATACGCAATACCGGGAAGGATCGGTAAGTTATCTCGATGTGATCGATGCTGATCGTGGCGTGCTTCTGCAAAAACGTGTTGCCGTGCAACTGGACGGCGACCGGGCGCAGGCCGCCGTGAACCTGATTCGGTCCATCGGCGGCGGGTGGGATCATGCAGGGGCAGACACGGCCCGGCTATGACCCTGCGCCTATCCTTTGCTAATTAACCGTGATCCCGGCATCCTTGATGACCTTGGCAAAGCGTTTGGTGTCGTCGTCTATTTGCCTGGCCATTTGCGCTCTTGTGTCGCCTATGGTTTCTGCACCTATTTTTGCCATGCGCTCACGGAAATCGGGCGACTGAATCACTTTTACCATTTCGGTATTCAATTTTTCCAAAACACCCTCTGGAGTTCCAGCGGGTGCAAGCACGCCAAACCACGTGCCAAGATCAAAATCTTGCAGGCCAGATTCATTCATGGAGCGAGTATCAGGCAACGCAGAGGAACGCTTGGCCGTTGTCACCGCCAGAGCGCGTAGTTTTCCGCTTTGAATATGCGGTAAAACGGGGGTGACCGTGTCAAAGGTCATAGCGATTTGCCCTCCGATAAGGTCGGTAGTCAGTGGGCCGCTGCCTTTGTAGGGCACATGAAGCAATTCAATGCCGTTTTGTTTGGCGAACTGCACTCCAATCAAGTGTTGCAGAGTGCCATAACCATTTGAACCAAAGGCCATGCTGGGAGATGATTTTTTGGCAAGCTCAACAAGTTCCCGGACGTTTTCAGCCTTGGTGTCATTGGCATTGATGACCAGAACGTTGGGGACCAGGGCTATCGTGGTGATGGGCTCAAAGCTTTTCTGGAAATCGTACGAAAGATTCTTATAAACGCTGCTTGCGATAGTATGGTGAACCGCGCCCATAAGCAGCGTGTAGCCATCGGGCTTGGCACGTGACACAATATCTGCGCCTAGGGTAGAGCCCGCGCCAGGTTTGTTTTCTACAATAACGGTTTGCCCTAATGATACGGAAAGCTTGTCGCCCAGCGCCCTGGCAAGTACGTCTGTGGTTCCTCCGGCCGCAAACGGAACAATCAGGCTTATTGGCTTGCTGGGCCAGGTGTCGGCGGCGGCAACGGTACTAAGTAAGCTTGTTGCTACAGCGCCTGCAACCAGTATGGAATATTTCATGGCGTGGACGCCAGCAGCCATTAATTGTTTTCTTGTCATGTCTTGTCTCCTGTGTTTTGTAAGATCATCCGGATGTTTTCTACTTCGCTCCACTTGTGATTTCTTCGCACATGGCTCGGGTAACTTCTGCCGTTGTTGCCTTGCCGCCCAGATCGCCTGTATGTAATTGGGGGTTAGCGGTGATAAGTTCGATCACGCTCATAGTGTGGCGAGCGGCGGTTGTCTCTCCCAGGTGCTCTAAAAGCATGACGACAGACCAGAAGGTGCCTACGGGATTGGCTAGCCCCTTACCCATGATGTCGAATGCAGAGCCGTGGATAGGCTCGAACATGGAAGGGTAGCGGCGTTCTGGGTCGATGTTGCCGGTGGGAGCAATTCCAAGGCTGCCAGCCAGGGCGGCGGCCAGATCGCTCAGGATATCGGCGTGCAGGTTGGTAGCAACAATGGTATCGAGCGTTGCAGGGTTGTTCACCATCCGGGCGGTTGCGGCGTCGACCAGCTCTTTATCCCATGCGACATCGGGGAATTCTGTTGAAATCTGTTTTGCGATTTCATCCCACATCACCATGGCGTGGCGCTGGGCATTAGACTTGGTGATGACAGTCAGAAGCTTGCGGGGCCGAGATTGCGCCAATTTAAAGGCAAAACGCATAATGCGCTCGACGCCAGCCCGCGTCATGATGGATACATCGGTGGCCGCTTCGATAGGCTGGCCCTGATGGACTCGCCCTCCAACGCCCGAGTATTCACCTTCAGAGTTTTCGCGTACGATCACCCAGTCCAGATCGCTGGTGGCGCAGCGTTTAAGAGGGGCATCAATGCCAGGCAAGATGCGGGTAGGCCGAACGTTCGCATATTGGTCGAAGCCTTGGCATATTTTCAGCCGCAGGCCCCAAAGGGTGATGTGATCGGCAATGTGGGGGTCGCCAGCAGAGCCAAAAAGAATGGCATCTTTGTCGCGTAAGGCATCCAGGCCATTTTCCGGCATCATAACGCCATGTTTACGATAGTAGTCCCCGCCCCAATCGAAGTTTTCGAACTCAAATGTAAAAGACGAATTCGTGCGTGCCAGGGCTTCAAGCAGTTGTTGGCCGGCAGGTATCACTTCTTTGCCTATGCCATCGCCGGGAATCATTGCGATACGATATGTTTTCATGCGGGGTCTCCATTTTTTGGGGGCTAGTTGTCATGAACTATAGAAGTAATCTCAGGCAAAATAAGCGGTGTGTAGTTAATCCATCCTTAACCTGTGTTTAACAATCTTCTCGGTAACTTATGCGGTCAAGTACTCATCCTTCCGAGCTGGCTTTTTTCTCGATGGTTGCTGCTTCCGGGGCACTGAGCGCCGCGGCTCGCACCATGGGAATTACGACACCAGCTGTTAGTAGGCGTTTGGCCCAAATGGAAGCGCGTTTGGGTGTTTCCCTGGTAACCCGAACAACTCGTCGGATGCATTTGACGCCTGAAGGCGAAATCTATCTGCTGCATGCGCGCCGAATACTGGCTGATATTGACGACATGGAGCAGTCGCTTGCTGGGGCTCGAGCTGAACCCAGGGGCTTGTTGCGAGTGAATGCAACGCCGGGGTTTGGTCGCAGCCATGTTGCGCCGCTGGTTTCACGGTTTATGTATGAGTACCCTCAAATTACAGTCCAATTGCAGTTGTCGGTTGATCCTCCTGCATTTAGCGACGATGCTTTTGACGTATGTATTCGTTTCGGCCAGCCACCTGATGGAAGGGTTATTGCCCGTCGCCTTGCGGTGAACAGGCGTCTACTCTGTGCCGCTCCCAGCTATCTAGCCAGGCATGCCCCACCAGAGAAACCGGCTGATCTTGTAAAACACAATTGCATAGAGATATTGCAAGGAGACGAAGCGCACGGTGTTTGGCGGCTTACAACAGGGGGGAAGTCGCAGAAAAAGACAGAGACGGTCAGGGTTCACGGAACGCTCAGAACTAACGATGGCGAGACGGCGGTTAATTGGGCTCTCGATGGCCACGGCATCCTGATGCGAGCTGAATGGGATATTTCCCGCTACCTGAACAGCGGTCGGTTGGTGCAAGTATTGACCGATTATCAGACACCCGACGCTGATATTTACGCCACCTATCTTCAAGGCCATCAACTTTCGGCGCGAGTGCGCACCTTTGTCGATTTTGTTGCCCAGTCGCTGTGCCAACCGGGTTGACGCTATATCTAAGCCAGTCAAATACATATAGCATGCCTAGTGCAATAACAAAGGGAGCAGACATGATGCGCGATGCGCTAACAGAGAAAGAAGCCATTGCAATGGAAAAACGAGTACGTGACAGCTTTGACAAGCAAGGCTTGATGCACCATCTGGGGGCCACTATTACCCGCGTTGTGCCTGGCATTGTGCATATTCAAATGCCATACCGGCCCGAGCTCACGCAGCAACACGGCTTTTTCCATGCGGGTAGCACCAGCGCCATTGCTGACTCGGCCGGAGGGTATGCGGGCTTTACCTTGTTTCCGGAAGATAGCTCGGTGCTTACCGTGGAGTTCAAAATCAACCTGGTTGCGCCAGCGCGGGGCGATTATCTGGAAGCTATCGGCAAGGTAGTTCGGTCCGGGCGTACCCTTACCATCTGCCAGCTTGAAGTATTTGGCGTAGTCGGTGCACAAAAGACACTAGTCGCAATGGGACAGCAAACGCTGATCTGCGTCCCTGACAAGCCTGACGCACCTAAATGAGATCGTAGGGCGGATTGCGGTGCTCGAAAGTGCCGGAATCCGACATCCGGCGCCCTTGGTTTGATACGTAATCCTCTCTATATATAGAGGGTGGTCAGAGAGCTCTATATAGAGGGTGGCCAGAGAG
>NZ_JBEBUX010000071.1:0-20119 GCF_040393045.1 Pollutimonas bauzanensis
CGACGCCGCCGTCCGGCGCGGCGATCAAGTCGTAATGAATCACCGTGTCCTGCGGTAGCGGCTCGGGCAGATTCACGTCGATGAAGTGCAAAAAGGCATGGCGACCGATGGGAAGGACGCGACAGTATGTAGCGTCAAGGGCCAATTGCATGATCGGCCCGCCAGTGGGCTCTAGCAGCAGCGTCAGACGCAACGGAGCGCTGCCGACAAGCCACAGCACGAGGCGGCCAGGTTCAAGGCGACGCAAGATGGGGCCGGCAAGTACCGGCGGCAGGGAGCGGGAAGTTGGCGTTTGAATCAACCTAAAAGTATGGCAATCTATTGCGGAAAAGACAGGACTAGTGTAACCCGCGTCAGACTAGCATTAACCGCGTCGAGCAGCTTCGATCGTAGCGATGTCGATCTTTACCATTTCCATCATGGCTTCGAATGCGCGCTTGGCCGCTGCCTGATCGGGATCAGTGATCGCGGCTATCAGGGCGCGTGGCGTGATCTGCCATGACAAACCCCACTTATCCTTGCACCAGCCGCATGCACTTTCCTGGCCGCCGTTTCCGACAATCGCGTTCCACAAGCGATCCGTTTCGGCCTGATCATCGGTGGAAACCTGGAACGAGAACGCGTCGCTGTGCTTGAGCGCCGGGCCTCCGTTCAGGCCAAGGCAAGGAATACCCATCACCGTGAACTCGACCGTTAAGACGTCGCCCTGCTTGCCCGATGGATAATCGCCCGGCGCGTGATGGACAGCGTCTACCGTGCTGTTCGGAAACGTCTCGGCGTAGAACTTCGCCGCCTCTAACGCCGTGCCGTCGTACCAGAGACAAATCGTATTTTTACTGGGCATCTTGGTTCTCCTGAGTTGGAACAGATACGCGCAATCGGCAAGCAAGTTTTAGGCCTGACGATCCAGACTCAGGTTATTTTACTCAGCGTCTCGGGTTTGCTGGGTCAGGATTGCGGCCAATAATCCTGGAAATCGACTTTCAATGTCTGCGCGCCGCAGACTGTTTATGTGATTCGTGCCGTTGTTCTTGGTAAACACCAATCCGGCTTCACGCAGCACCTTGAAATGATGAGATACGGTGGACTTGGGGCGCCCGCCGTCCAGTTCGCCGCAAGTCGCGGCCTCGACGCGGGCCAGATGCCGGACAATATCCAGGCGGATGGAATCGCTCAACGCGTAAAGCACACGTTCAAGAGAAAGTTCGCTAGCGGCGGGATGTTTGAATGGACGCATAAGCGACATCATACCCTTTGGCGTATACTTATTCTATTGTTCGTATATCTTCGAACTATCAAATAACCTTCCTTATTCACAAAGGCCATCATGTCTGCTCTACTCCAACCCTTCAAGCTCAAGGGCGTTACCCTGCGCAATCGTATTGCGGTCCCCCCGATGTGCCAATACATGGCTGTCGACGGATTCGCCAACGATTGGCATTTGTCCCATTACGCCAGCATGGCGCGTGGCGGTGCGGGACTGGTTATCGTCGAAGCGACTGCGGTATCCCCGGAAGGACGCATTACCCCAGGCTGCACAGGCATCTGGAGCGATGAACTGGCGCAAGCGTTTGTGCCTGTCGTACAAGCCATCAAGTCAGCGGGCGTTGTGCCCGGTATTCAAATCGCCCATGCCGGAAGAAAGGCCAGCGCCAATCGCCCTTGGGAAGGCGACGACCATATTGCTGAAAGCGATGCGCGCGGCTGGCAAACGATTGCTCCATCAGCCATCGCATACGGCAAAGGCCTGCCAAAACAGCCTCAGGCAATGACACTGGACGACATCGCCCGCGTACGCCAAGACTTTGTCGACGCCGCCAAACGGGCGCGAGACGTCGGTTTTGAATGGCTGGAACTGCATTTCGCCCATGGTTATCTGGCGCAAAGCTTTTATTCTGCGCATTCAAATCATCGTGACGACATCTACGGCGGAAGCGTCGAGAATCGTGCCCGCTTTCTTCTGGAAACCTTGCGCGATGTACGTGAAGTTTGGCCAGAGAACCTTCCCCTGACCGTGCGTTTCGGCGTCCTCGAGTATGACGGTCGTGACGAGCAAACGCTGCTTGAATCGATAGGCCTGGTACGCGATTTCAAAAAGACCGGCATGGATATGATTAGTGTCAGCATTGGCTTTACGATTCCCGAAACCTCTATTCCTTGGGGGCCGGCTTTCTTGGGGCCGATCGCTGAACGCGTTCGTCGCGAAGCGGATATACCGGTATCTTCCGCTTGGGGATTTGGTACGCCCGAAATCGCCGAGCGCGTCGTCAAAGACGAGCAACTTGATGTCGTCATGGTGGGAAGAAGTCACCTGGCGAACCCCCACTGGGCTTACTTTGCAGCCAAAGAGCTCGAAGTGGAGCGCGCATCATGGACGCTACCGGCGCCATATGCCCATTGGCTTGAGCGTTACTAAATAAAAATGGCGAACTTCGGTTCGCCATTTTTTTATCTATGTCTTAGTGCATTATTTGAATGCATCCATCAGCAGAACAGTTCCCTCTCGCACCTGATGCTTATTGATCAATGGGACCAGACGCTGGAAATGCTCAGTCTGGCAGTGTGCATCCAATGCCGCTCGATCAGGCCATTCTTCTATAAAAACAAAATGACCAGGATCCTTTTCGTTAATGCATAACTCATACGAGATGCAATGCGGCTCTTGTCGTGTCTTTTCGATTAGCTCGCGATACAGCGGTGCAACCTCGTCAATTTTGTCCGGAGCGATGAAATCTTGCGCGATGACTTTCAGCATGTGTTGTGCGTTCCCTGTTTCGTAAGACCTAAGATTTAGGCCGGACCTCTAAGCCCAATGCTCGCCACTATAGCGCTTTCACTATGGAAATAGAGAAGCCGTCCCACCCTTTCGCACCCACGGTTTGCAGTGCCGTGCTATCCAAGCGATGGTCAGTTGACAACATATCCAGGAATTGACGAACGCCTACGACGTTCTGATCCGTGGATTCTGGACTTACGACGCCTCCGCCTCTAACCACATTGTCCCCTACGATGACCGTACCTACACGGGCCAGCTTGATTGCCCATTCCAGATACACGGGATTATTGGGTTTATCAGCATCGATAAAAACGAGGTCAAATGGTCCAGCTAATGACGGTAACACCTCTACAGCCGCGCCAATGCGAAGGTCCACTTTTTCACTGACGCCCGCAACAAGCAGGTTCTCCTGCGCGACCCGCGCATGGTCGGGACATCTCTCGATAGTAGTGATCATTCCATTTTCCGGCAGAGCTCTAGCCATCCAAATCGTGCTAAAGCCGCCCAATGTGCCGATCTCCAACACCTTGCTGGCACCTGTCATCTGGACAAGTAGTGCCAGAAACTTGCCTTGCACAGCAGAAACATCGTGCGTAGGCAGACCCGCTTTCTCATTCGCGGCCAACGCCGAATTTAAGGCATCGTCACCCGGTGCGAGAAGGTCGGCAAAGTAAGCATCAACTGCAGCCCATTTAGGAGCATCGGGACTGGGGTAATCAGGTGCTCTCATGAAATAAACCTCTGTTGGAAAGTTAACGTCAGGTTTTACACTGGTAGTGAAATCTTTTCAAACTACGGAAGGAGCACGAATGGCAACGAACACTCACAGTGACACCCGCCCGGCGGGACCCGACATTGCTTCGTATTTGGACCTTATTCAGTATGACGGGCAACGCCAACCGACCCTGGCAGTGCTCCACGACCTGCACGTCAAGCACACCCGTTCAATTCCCTTCGAGAACCTTTCCCCCTTTACCGGTATGGCGGTGGACTTGGGTATTGATGCGCTGATGAACAAATTCACGAAGCAAAAGCGTGGTGGATACTGTTATGAGCAAAATTCCTTGTTCCAGTATGTATTGCAAGAGATAGGCTTCACCGTGCAAGGGCTTGCAGCGCGTGTTCGTCTGAATGCACCTGACGACGTGCTGACCCCACGCAGCCACATGCTGCTACTTGTCGAGGCGGAAGGCGAAACCTTTATTGCCGACACTGGGTTTGGCGGCCTAACTCTGACCGCGCCAATCCGGCTTGTCTGTGATGTGGTGCAAGACACCCCGCATGGCCCGTATCGCCTGTTACGCATAGGCGACGATTTTTGCCTGCAGACCAAGGCAAAGCAGGCATGGCAGGATTTGTACATCTTCGATTTAGTAAAACACTATCCGCCGGATTACGAAGTATTCAACTGGTATACGTCAACGCATCCAACCTCTCACTTCGTCAACAACTTAGTCGCCGCGCGACCTGCGAAAACCGGCCGTCATGCTCTGTTCAACAGGCAATACTCTTTCTATCACTTGGATGGCAGAGCCGAAAAAAAGCTGCTTAGCTCGGTGGCTGAAATCAAGGATGTGCTGGAGAACGAATTTCGGATAAGGACATCGGAGGTTCCCGAACTGGATGCCAGGCTCTCGGCGATGCTGGCCACATAACCAGACAGGTTCACGAGATGGCCGCGTAGCTTGGCAGATAGCGTTTGCGTTGAATTCAATAGCAAGAAGCGGAGTGCATAACGCGTCATGTTTTTCTACAGTGAACACGCCCCTTCACAACGACGTTAAACACCGCCTATGCAATTTACCGATACCCTGCGGCAAGACTGGGAAAGCGTCGAGCAGTCGCTGGACGCCAACGGTTGCGCCCTGCTGCCGGGCTTGCTGACAGCTGAACAGTGCCAAGCTTTGGTCGCTTTGTATCCGCAGAATGAAAGTTATCGCTCGCGTATCGTCATGGCGCGCCATGGCTTTGGGCGGGGCGAATACAAATATTTCGCGTATCCCCTGCCACCGCTAGTCGAGGCCTTAAGGTTATTCATATATCCGCATCTGGTGCCCACCGCCAATCGCTGGAACGAACAGCTTGGTATCCATGTGCGCTATCCGAATACGTTACCGGATTTCCTGAAACGTTGTCACGCTGCCGGACAGATGCGGCCCACACCATTGATGCTTCAATATGGCAGGGGCGACTATAACTGCCTGCACCAGGACGTGTACGGCGACCATGTCTTCCCGTTGCAAGTGGCCATTCTGCTATCGCGCCCCGGCGAAGACTTCACCGGAGGAGAATTTATAATGACTGAAACCACCACTAGCCAACAGCGCGCCAACGTAGTGCCTTTGCAGCAAGGCGATGCCGTGGTGTTCACCGTAAACCAGCGCCCAGTGCAGGGCAAGCGCGGCGGAACGCGCAAAGCCGCAATGCGGCACGGTGTGAGCCTTCTGCGTAGTGGGCATCGGCATGTAGTGGGGATAATTTTCCATGATGCACGCTGATCTGTCCCCCGAAGCCTATTTGCGGGCCTCCGATTACTTGTCCGGACTGGATGCCGACTGGGCTTGCCACATTACCGCTACCGGCCCGTGCAGTCACGAGGCCAAACCCGCGCGAGAGCCCTACGAAGCGCTGGTGCGTGCCATTGCTTACCAACAACTGCATGCCAAGGCGGGGGACGCCATTTTAGGGCGATTGCTGGCGCTGTATCCAGACGTGGCTTTCCCTTCGCCCGAGCAACTGCTGGATACCGAAGCAGACCTGCAGCGAGGCTGCGGGTTCTCTGCCGCCAAACTTGCCACGATCCGTGGCATTGCCCAGGCCACATTGGACGGCATCGTACCGACGCGCGTAGCGGCGCTGCATATGCAAGACGAGGACCTGATCGAGCGCTTGGTTTCGTTACGCGGCGTTGGCCGATGGACAGTCGAAATGTTCCTGATCTACACCCTGGAACGCTCGGATATTCTGCCCGTGGATGACTTTGGCGTGCGCGAGGGCTACCGCCGCCTCAAGGGTCTGAACAAAGCGCCCACTCCCCGCCAGATGCGCGACATCGGGCGGGCCTGGAGCCCTTACCGAACCGTGGCCGCCTGGTATCTATGGCGCATACCAACGAAACCGAAAGCGCAAATGGCAGCAACGGGAAAATTATTATGAATCATCTTCGTGACGATGATATTGCCAGGCTGGATTGGGCATGGATTGGCGCCCAACTGGATGCAGAAGGCTATGCAATCCTTCCCGGCCTGCTTGATGGCGCTCAGACGCGTTCAATAGCGGCTTCGATCGATACTGCAAGCGTCGTCTTGCCGGAACCCTTCAGCGCATGGCGTAACGCCTTCTACCCGCACTTGGCGCTATTGTCCGAACCCGAAAAAGACTTCACCGGCGGCGAGTTCGTGATGACAGAACAGCGTCCCCGAATGCAGTCGCGACCAATGGTGTTGCCGTTACATCAAGGCGATGCGGCCATCATTACGGTAGCACAGCGTCCTTGCAAGGGCGGCAAAGGCTTTTACCGCGTGAACATCAAACACGCCATTAGCCGGGTACGCAGCGGCGAACGTATCGGGCTGGAGCTAGTGTTCCATGACGTCCGGTAAAGTCGAAAGGGGAACCAGGCTTCATCCGCCTGACTCCCCTTCTCCTTTAGTGCCGGAACGCCGGGCTTAAGTTAGAACTTCCAGCTGGCCTTCAAGGATCCTGAATGGCTGCGAACCTTGTTAGACAGCAGTCCGTCATATTGAAGCCTGACATCCATTCCTTTACTGTTTAGCACTTGCACACCGCCCGATACCTGGCCAAAGACTCGCCCGGTATCCAGCGTGGACGTGAAGATGTCCACGCCGGTCGGCGCGCTAGCAAAACGGGCACGCGTATCCCATGTGCTGGTGCTGGAGAACGATACCCCAGCGCTGGCATAAGGGCGAACGGTATAGCCATTATCCAGATCGAAACGTCCGCCGATTTCCACACCGGGGGAGATGATTGCCGACCACTTGCTGACGCCTTCCACATGCAGATTCAGTGCGCCGGCGTCACGCTCATCGAACGAAGGCATGCGCGTATGAATCACGTCCAGATCGACGAACGGCTTGATGTAGGAGCGCGGCATGGCGTGGGTGTAGGCAGCACGCAGGCGTTGACCAATGGACGTGACGCGCGAGTCACTCTTGGCCTGCGCACCCATCAATGCAGCGCTACGGGTGTTGTCGAACGATCCAAGACTGCCAGTCAATGCACCGGCGAAGGCCCAAGGGCCATTCTCGTACTTGAGGGAAACGCCCAGGTAGCCGGTGTCGCCCTTTACGTGCTGACGCCGGTCATCGGATCGTATGGTCTTATTATCATAAGCGCCGGCCACACCAACGAACCAGTTTGGCGCGATGCTGCGTTGTGCACCTATCTGATACGAAACACCTTCGGACTTCAGCCCCGACGTGCCGCGGCTGCCATCCATCCGTGTCGTGTTGCCAGAGATACGCCCCCAAACGCAATCATTTTCGCCCATCTGGGTGCCTGTGCCGACATAGCTGGGGCAACTCATCAGAGAGTTCGAGAACGATGCCATTTCGGCTTGCTTTAGCGCTGCTGGCGCAGCCAGCACACCGGGTGACAGATCGCTCAAGGCAGATGAGTAACCTGACCCACCCCCGGCAGCAGCATGATCAAGCCGGGCATACAAGGCGCCAAGCTCCTCGTTACTGCCACGATCCCAGATATCCTGCAGATGAGCGCCAACCTCGCGCAGATTGGAGCCTACGCCGTACTGATCGGACAGTTCGTTAAAGTGCGCCTTGCCTACAGACACAGCCGCCGATTGCTTTGAATAACGGGCATTGAAGTCAAACAAGGTCGATGCGCCGCCGACGACCGCGTTTGGTACAAAGGTTCCCGCTTGCAAGAAAGTCAGCTCCCTGTTGGGCATCAAAGTCATTGCATCGATCTGTACTCGCCCCCCAAGCTGTGCCGATCCGTCTATGGTGATCATGTCGCCAAGCATGTTGGAAAAGTCAGTGCTCACGTGCAGCGCCCCGTTTCCGGTTTGATTAAAGTCATTGGTCACATGCATGTTATCAACTTGCGACTGTGCGCCAATCAGTACGTTGCCTTCGTTGAAAACCTTGCCCTTAATGGTGCGAGCGTTGAGCAATGTACCAGCGTTATTGACAACGCCGACTACGTCACTGTTTTCAGCACTAAGGATCTGCGACCCCGAAACAAACCCGGCATTATTCAGCGTTGTGACCCCATTGCGTGTTTGCTGGATAGCCACGGTAGCCAGGATCTGTCCGTCAGCGCCGACGTTGACGGTGTTCGTACCAGAACCTCCGTCTAACCAAACGCCAATACCACTTGTGCCTGCTGTCGGAGTTTCGAGAATGCCGTTGATGGTCACGGAAATCGGCGATGCTTGGGAAATATTGCCATCGCTCTGGGCAAAAATCCCGACCGGGTTTCGACCGATCACAAGCAGTTCCCCACTCTGAGTAAACGTGATACTGCCCGCACTGGAGCCCCCGCCCTGGGAGTGATCGTATACCGATCCCGCAAAGCTGCCCTGACTCGTCCCCCCCAGCCCGCCCCCATCTGCGATCGACTGCATGATGACGCCGTAGCTATTGTCGCCAAGCACTTTCATGCTCAGATCACCTAGATCCAGTGTGATATTTCCACCGCTGGCATTAGTGGCGTCTAGCCTGGCCTGACCGCCGCCATGCCATCCCATTTGCAGTGACGAATCAGCGGGATCACCCGCAATGCCGCCGCCACCACCGATAGACTGCAGCACAATGCCATGTGCTGCAGTCCCCATCGTATTAATATCGTAGCCGCTTTCCGATACGCTCAGGCCGCTCAAGGTCACGTTGACAGCCCCACCGGATACATCGTTCATATAATTCTGTCCGGTGTTGTCAATACTTGCAGAACTGATGTTTGCCGCTAAGCCTGCATACGCAATTCCGCCACCACCGCCGATAGACTGCGCAACAAATCCGTAGGCGCCATACCCGTTCGTATTCGCCGCTAGTGCTGTGTCTACGGTGATGGCCCCACCGCCACTGGCGCTTCCCGATCCTCCGCCGCCAAGCTGCAGGTTCAAGCCCAGGCCTTGAAATGAAGCACTGCTACCTATGCTTCCGGTGCCGCCACCGCCACCAATCGATTGCAGGACAACCGCATGAGATCCTGTTCCATACGTCGTGGCCGCCAATAAACTATCGGAGGCGCTCATAGTAATGGCGCCGCCAACTCCGCCATTTCCGCCGGAGCCATTAACGCCGACTGATAAGGCCGGCGTATCCGCATTTTTTTCTTTATAGGTGAGTTCAGCCGAACCATCAGCACCTTGTCCACCGCCACCGCCTATGGACTGGGCGAGCAAGCCATAAGCGACGTTGCCATTCGTCGTTAACTGGCCGCCGATCACTTGGCCAAAGGTCGGATCGAGCTGCCCCAACATATTCAGGTTAATCGTGCCGCCGCTGCCGCCGACACCACCGCTACCACCGACGCCAACCGCAATCGCCCCATCACCTCTGGCGCCGTCAGCGGCCGCCGTACCGCCTACCCCGCCACCGCCGCCAATGGATTGCACTACGATTGCATCGGCGAGATCGCCTTGTGTTGTGCTCATCCCCGAATAACTCAGGTTGACCGTCCCACCACTACCACCACTGCCGCCTGAGCCACCCACGGCAACTGACAACGAGTATGAACCCAGGTTGGTGTCATCCGAAGGGGGCGGAGGATCGTCGGCAGCACCACCGACTGAGGGGTAGGAAGAAGGCCCCGCAGAAGAATCCGAACCTGCGGAACCACCCAGCCCACCTCCGCCACCGATGGACTGCAGCAATACGCCGTCTGCATCATTGCCCGCTGTCGTGAGTGTGCCATTATGGGTCAGCGTTACCGTGCCGCCGTTGCCACCACTACCCCCTTTCTCACCCACGGAAACACTGACTGCGGCGTTCATGCTGGTCTTGCCACCCGAGTCGCCACCGTTTGAGCTGGAAAGTGGAATCCCAAGACTCACTGTGCCGCCTTGCGAAGCGCCACCACTACCACCAATTGACTGTAGCAGTACCCCGCGCGAACCTGAGCCGAAGGTATTAATTTGGGATGCCTGGGCCAACGTCGTCTGGAGCTCTCCTCCGCTACCACCGCCGCTACCTTTAACGCCGACATCGATATTCACCGTATACGATTTATCCTTTGAAACACCGCCGGCCCCACTGCTGCCTACACCCGCATTTCCGCCGCCGCCGCCAATGGATTGGCCCATCAGCGCATTGGAATAATCACCGTAGGTGTTGATCTGGGCGCTGTCGCTGAGGTTCAGGTTGACCAGCGAAGCATTTCCGCTCGCGCCACCGCTGCCCCCTACGCCGACATCGACGTTAACCGCCACGCTGGTATCTGCGATCGTAACGGTGCGGCTCATGGCCTTTGAGTCCCCGCCATTGCCACCGCCGCCGCCAATCGACTGGGCCAACACGCCGTGCGAACCTTGACCATTGGTCTGGAGGGCGCTGACTCCAGACAGATCCACTTCCACTTCCGCGCCATCTCCGCCATTCCCGCCTGAACCACCTATCGCCAATGACGTTCCGATCGCAAACGAGGGGCTACCCTCAGGCATGGGCGCTTCCAGCGCGATGCTTCGTGCTGCTGCGCCACCTCCATTACCGCCGCCGCCGCCAATCGACTGCGCGAGTATCCCGTAAGAATCTGTCTGATCAACCGCCTGGGTTGAAGAACCAGCCGGTGTCTGACCGAAAACCAGGCCAGCCGTATTGAGCTGCGTATCCGTCAGCCCCACGGTGACCTTCTGAGCGCTGCCTCCCGATCCGCCGCTACCCCCTACCGCCACCCCCAGGCTGAATCCAATATTTACGTCGGTCGCGCTAGCGGCTCCGCCATTGCCACCGCCACCGCCAATCGACTGGGCGATGATGCCGGCAGCGCTGGCGCCGTTGGTAGATATGCTTGCGCCTGTGGTTTGGATGTTCAATGTGCCGGCCGACCCACCGGAGCCTCCTGAACCGCCAATTGCCAAGGAAACTGTATTAGCCACGCCCACCTGGGTCGCCGAACCACCGCTGCCACCGCCTCCGCCAATCGACTGGGCCAACAGTGCAGCGGCGCCATCACCCACGGTGCTTACCCTACCGCTGTTATTGACAGTCATGGTGACGCTGCCACCGGAGCCACCGACGCCAGCGCTGCCACCTATCGTCGGTGCCGGAGCTGCCGTGGTGATTCCAACGGCATCGCCGCCATTACCACCGCCACCCCCTATCGACTGCGCGACTGCGCCGAAGGCGTATCTGCCAGATGTCTGTTGTACGCCATCCGCGTTCACCGTCACATCGCTTCCGTATCCACCAGCGCCACCAGAGCCGCCTATGGACAACAGACCCGCTGACGACGCTGCATTACCGCCGCCTCCGCCTATCGATTGCCCAAGCAAGCCGATAGCTGCGTCGCCCGTAGTGGCTACTGTTCCTGTGTTGCCTACGGTAACCGAGCCGCCATTATTGTTTTGCGAGTCAGACGATCCGCCAATGGCGAACAGGCCTGAGGCAGACCCTGCCGCGCCGCCGCCACCGCCGATCGACTGGCCCGTGATGCCTATTGAGCCGTATCCATTCGTCGTGACGCCGCCTGTGTTGGTGACAGTAATCGTGCCCCCGCTGCCGCCGGAACCGCCGTTGCCACCCAACGCCACAATAGACTCTGCGGCCGATCCCGCTCCCCCGCCGCCGCCAATGGACTGCGCCAAAATGCCAAGGGCATATTGGCCCTGAGTCGTGATCGTTCCGGAAGGAAGGATAGTGGCATTACCCCCATTGCCGCCACTGCCGCCGTTTCCAGCGCTTCCTGCAATGCCGCTCGAGAAGTCTTCACCCGTACCGCCGCCACCGCCAATGGATTGTGCAAGCATGCCAATGGAATAGTCGCCGTCCGTAGACACTATGCTGTTTCCATCTGCAATGATCTTGGCAGTTGCACCGCTCTGTCCCGCGCCTGCGTTTTCGACGGCGCCTCCGCCAACCCCGCCAATACTTTGTACTGACACACCAAAGGCTTCGACACCGCTGGTGGCGATACTGGTCTGCCCAGATTGGCCGCCAGCGGATGTGAGCGTTACGGTCACATTGCCGGCCGCTCCGCCATTGCCGCCATCGGTCCGATAACTGCTCTCGCTATCGCTTCCTCCGAGGCCTCCGTGGGAGCGCGCCAAAACGCCGGATATGTTATCGCCCGTCGCCACAAGATTGACCCAGTCAAGATTGACGCTAACATCGCTGGCGTGACCGCCATTACCGCCAGTCGCACCATTATCACCCTGCTCGCCTCCGTTTCCGCCGATAGACTGAGCCAGTATCCCCGCGCTTGTACCCAGCGTTGTGCCGCTCACTGACTGGCTTGCACCGACATTGATATTCGTGACAGCGCTCAAGTCGGAACGGCCTGCTGTGAGCTGTACCGGTCCACCGTTACCGCCATTCCCCCCGTTGTCGTCCGAATAGGAGGATAAGGCGCCCTGACCGCCAATACTTTGGGCAAGCAGACCCACAATGCCATCAGGCGTATCTGCTTGGCTCGACAGAAATACGTCGACATTACCTTCGCTCAGCAAGCTTACATTAGCAGCGCTTCCTCCTTGGCCCATAGGCAACTGGCCCTTTGCATTGTAAGCGGCCCCTCCGCCGATACTCTGAGCCGCGACACCCCACGCCCGGGTGCCGCCTTGCAAATAAGCTGATGAAGACCCCAGTGTGACATCGGCGTAATTGTCCATTTCGATGTCCTGAGTGTCGCCGCCGTTTCCGCCGTAATAATCGATGACGGCTGCGTCGTCACGGCCTCCCTGACCGCCACGGCTTTCCACCAATGCCCCCACCACACCCGCATTAAGGTTGCCGCCGGTGATTGTCACAGTAGACGAAGTCTTAAGGGTCGTAGACCCCCCGTCCCCACCGCTACCGCCACTATCGTGATCGCTGGGCTCGTCGAAGCCATCACCGCCCACACTGCTTACGCCCACTCCAACCACCATGCTGGATGGTGTTGTACCAGCAAGGTTAAGTACTATGGAACCGCTAGTGGTTAGCATGGCCCCTTGACCAGTTCCCCCATCTCGATTGCTTTGGCTGCCGTCGTCACTACCGTGAGTTCCTTGATTGGAGATCATGATGCCGCTTAAAGGCTCTCCACCAAAGACGGCTTCTCCACCGGCACCCAGACCGATCACCTGGATACCCTCTGCACCTGCTGCGCCGTTTATCACGAAACTAGCCGTATTCGTTATTTGTTGGGGCATCAAAGGGTTGCTTATCGTAAGCGGGCCCAACAGCGCCGGATTGGCCGACGTGCTGCAAATTTGTGTGCCGCTACCGGAGCAGTCGTGAGATAGGTCCGCATGGGCGGCCGTCAGCGGCAATAGCGAACCAGATACGCACAACAGCAAATGGCCGCTGTATCCCAAGGCGCGGCTTAGAGGCCGCAGCACCGGAGTATGACGAACGGAGTGCGATGTAGATCGCTGTTGTTCGTGTGTTTGCTTCATTGTTTTTTTTCCAATTTAGAGGGCAGTCGTTTTTTATGCTCGAACACCCGATACCGTCACGGCTCGCATGTGGTATGGTCAGCCAAACGGCCTAGGCCGTCTATCGGTTTCACGCCATCGACTATCGGAAAAACGCCGTTTATGTGTACCCCCAGTACAAGTGGAATCAAATGATCGCCTCGCTCTTCGCCCAAGTACCGTTTGAGCAGCATCGAGTCGTTAATACCGCTGACTTCGACGAAGCGCACCCCCAGATCTGCCAGGCACTCAATTCGGCGCGATTTCGGGTGCTGCGCGGGAAGATCACTCACAACCAACTGGATTTGCTGCCCTGCGGCAATTTGTCGCTGCTGAAGCTGCGTTACGGGTATGGGGCGGACATCAGCGTCGATCCTGACTGCCTTGACGGTTATTACCTGCTGGTGCTGCCCACCCAGGGGCAAGCGGTATTTAATTTCGATGGGCACAGCATAGAGGTGTCGCCACAAGGGGCTGTCCTCATCAGCCCGGATAGACGGTTTCACTTCAGGGCCAGCCACGACTATGAACAGGTGCTGCTGCGCCTGGATCGCTCGGCCATCGCCGACGCCTGGTGCCGTCTGACGGCGCAAGAGCACGCGCCCGACATCTGCTTCGATGCGATCATTCCCTTGAATACGACGGGCTGGCAAGCGCTGCTACCCATGCTGCAATGGGTCGTGCGATGCGCTGGCTTGGGCCAGGGCGGGGGCATCGCCCAGGCAGCCTTGCTGGCCCAAACCGAGGTGCTGGTTGCCACCACCCTGCTGCTGCATCAACCGCACAGCATGGCGGCGCACTTATGGCCGGCGCCACCGCCCTCCGCGCCGCAAGCCATCCGGCGCGCGCAAGCCTATATGCTCGAACATCTGGATGAACGTGTGCCGGTTGCTATGGTCGCCAGCCATTGCGGCCTGTCAGTCAGGCGCTTGCAAGCCTTGTTCCAGGACGAGTGCGGGCAGTCACCGTTGCAATGGCTGCGCATGCAGCGCCTGCGAGCAATCCGGCAAGCCTTGTTGCAGGCAGGCGGTGCAGGCAAGGTCAGCGAAATCGCGATACGTTTCGGCGTCACCCACCTGGGCGAGTTCTCGCAGGCCTACCGCCAGGCTTTCGGCGAAACGCCGCGACAAACGCGCAGCAAGTAACTGGGCGTAGTAAATGGCAGTTGGGCTATATCATGAAGCCTGGCATTGGTTGGGACTATGCTTTGGCGCCGTCGAAATGCTGAATTTCCAGTGAAGGTACTAAAGTGATGGCATTGACTGCTTAAAGATAAAATGGCCCACATATATAGGCTAGTTCTATCCAATAAAGCAGACCGCATGAGCAGCACATTCGAACTTGAAACCCTAAAGATACGCCTGAACGACGCAGAATTTCAAACGCTGGATCTGCACCAGCGGATTCAGCGGGCTTTACGTACCTTGATTCTCGATGGTGCCCTTGGCCCCGGAATGAAATTGCCCGCTACCCGCACGCTGGCTAAATCACTGAACCTCGCTCGAGACACCGTCGAAAATGCATACCTACAACTGCAACGCGATGGTTTCATCATTCGGCGCGGCGGTTCTGGAAGCTATGTGTCCGAGACGGTTGGCGCTGAGCTGCGAGGAACCACAAGCAGGCGCATGAAACTGCAGGCCAGGCTAGATACCGAAAAGAAGCCGGGATCGGGCCTGAGCCGGCGCGGCCGGGCGATATTTGAAAGCGGTGGCGTCGCCGACCAGCAAGTCATTAAGGCATTTGCCACCGGCCTTCCTGAAACCTGCTCGTTTCCGACTGATGTTTGGGAGCGGCTGCAGCGCCAGGCCCTTAAAGACCACCGCGGCAACGTGTTGCTTCACGGGAGCCCGCAAGGTGCCGAACCGCTACGCAAGGCGATCGCGACTTACCTGAATCTGGAGCGAGGGGCAAAAGTATCGGCCGACCAAATATTGGTCTTAAGCAGCACCAGACAAGCGTTGTTCTTATGTGCACAGTTGCTGGTGGACGCCGGAAAACCCATCTTGATGGAAAACCCGGGCTACTTTGGTGCAAGAAAGGCGTTCGAATCGGCCGAGGCCAAGATCATTCCGATAGATGTCGATGCGCACGGAATACGCACCGATCTCTTGCAAGCAGACCGTAGCGGCGCCAATTGTGTTTACGTCACGCCTTCTCATCAATACCCTACCGGCGCAACACTGTCGCTGGAGCGTCGCCTGGAATTAACCCGTTGGGCCGCGGAAAACAACAAATGGATTATCGAGGACGATTACGACAGCGAATTTCATTATGAGGGCCTGCCAACCGCATGCGTCCAAGGCCTTGATAAATACCAAAGAACCATCTATATCGGCACGTTCAGCAAAACGCTGTATCCCGGACTTAGAATAGGATATATGGCCCTTCCCCAAGAACTTGTCGGCGCAATGACGTACGCACGCAGCATCATGGACGGGCACACGCCGCAGATCCTGCAACTGACGCTGGCGCGTTTCATGGAGGACGGGTACTACAACGCGCATGTTCGTGCGATGCGTAAACTGTACGCTGGGCGCAGGCAAGTCATGCTCAACGCGATCAGCAAGCAATTGGCAGGTATTGCAACAGCGCTGCAGCCGCAAGGTGGGCTGCAGATACCGTGCTTGCTGGAGGACGGCTGGTCTGAGGAGAAAACCATCAGGCAGGCGGCCAATGCGGGGATTCAGTTGCCGGGGCTTAGCCGGCTGTATTTAAGCGAAGCAAAGAAAGAAGGCTGGCTATTAGGCTACGCCTCGTTGACAGCGCATGAAATCGAAACAGCCATGCAGTGCCTTACCCATGCACTGCGCAGGAAATAGCCGGCGCATTTGAATCGGGAGTGCTTGGCACTATGGCTTGACCGCACTGCGAACCAAAATACTGTGCCCGCCATGGATCAATACATGCGCGGTAAGCCCCGCGACCAGCCCCCAAAAAGCGCCACCAACTCCGAGCAGCGTGACGTTAGCCGCCGTGGCCAGAAAGGTAATCAGGGCTGTTTCCCGGGTGCGCGCATCAGCCATTGCGTTGGCCAAACTGCCGCCAATAGTGCCAAGCAAGGCAAGACCGGCAAGCGTCGTGATAAAAGCCTTCGGCAGCACCATGAACAGTGTCGCCAGCGTCACACCGAAGGTTCCAACCAGAATGTAAAAAATCCCGCAAGCCAGACCTGCGATATAGCGCTTACGCGGATCTTCATGCGCATCTTTCCCAGTGCATATGGCGGCGGTGATGGCTGCAACATTGAACGCGTGCGCGCCGAACAAGGCCATGATCAAGGAACCCAATCCCGTTACAGTAAGGATAGGATTTGCGCTGGTCTTGAAACCATCATTT
This sequence comes from Pollutimonas bauzanensis, assembly GCF_040393045.1. GTDB lineage: Bacteria > Pseudomonadota > Gammaproteobacteria > Burkholderiales > Burkholderiaceae_B > Pollutimonas > Pollutimonas bauzanensis_A. Next base: position 16,710 of record NZ_JBEBUX010000071.1, read on the forward strand.
CTTAGCACCAACATGCCAGGCATATACTGCCCCGTCAGCGTAATGATGAATAGCGGCAACGCAACCCCCAACAAGGCCTGGAGTGAAAACTGGGGTGCTTGGAATACCGGCGTGGCAAAGCTCAGATGAATGGCTGCAAAGTCGATCCGGTCTTGCACGACGAGCAGTGCCACACCAATGATCAGAATCCCGACAACCGCAAATCGAGAGGTGAACCTTTTTAGCAAGGCATAAGAAATTACCAAGACAATCACCAGCAGCGGGTCGGCGCTGGCGCCGCCAAATGCATTGACCCCAAATTGCAGCAATATGCCTGCCAAAAGGCCTGCAGCAATACCGCCCGGAATCATGCGCACGAGTTTTTCGAATGCGCCGGACAGGCCCAGCACGATGAAGCCCATGGCGGAAATAAGGTAGGCACCTATCACCTCTGCGTAGGGAGTAAATGGGATTACCGTTGCAAGAAAAGCTACGCCTGGCGTCGACCACGCCGTGATAATGGGTTCCCTATAACAAAAGCTCAACCACGCGCCCGTTACACCGACACCTACAGAAACTGCCCACACCCAGGAACTTGTCTGGGCTGGCGAAAGGCCGGCCAGTTCCGCGGCCTGAAAGACCAGAACAAATGTGCCGCCGTAGTTCACCAACACCGAAATCAGTGCTGCAACGGTCGGTGAAAAGAAATCGGCAAGGCGAAGGCTGGCCGGTGAAGTACTCATAAAAACCCCACAGTTCTGAATGATGCCGCTGACTTGGACAGCCAGACAAGAACGTAGAGTTTATGTTGGGTACGGCCCTCTAATTCATGCCACATTTGCAATATATAGCAGACCACTTTGACGTGTGACCAACTGAAATAGCACAACGACGTCGAGTGCAGCCTGCCACTACCGTGATCCCGTGCTCGCATACCCTGAAGCCCATGGATACTCCATCGTCAGTGCGACAATCGCGGCGGTAGGTGGGTCATACCGGGAAGAGATGCGGGCCAACTCCCGCTCCATCGTCATCGCTGGCGCATCGGAGCTCGGCGCCGGTAGCATCTCATCTACCGCAGCGGCTTGAACAGACTGGTCCGGGTGAATAACCAGGCCGTGCCTGCTGCGGACTGCCTTGCCATGATTCCCAAGTGTCACCACCGTAGTCATAGCAGTCCGGGAATAGGCGTCTGCCATCACGCCGAGGGCGACTTCATCCACATTCTCGACGACAGGAATGCCCACGGTTTCATGGCGCCAAAATGTAAGGGTATTGCGCACAAACGTTTTCTTGCGCTCAAGCGTGAGTTGAAAATCTCCTGAGCGGTGACGGCTATCCCACGTTTTCACGCCTAGTTCGCCAGCCACACGCTCTGCGGTTTCCCGGCCCCCAATCGCCTCTACCAGCGCTACCATCAAGGGAATGTTGGCGGACACACCCGTCGATGTCGTAATGCCATTGTCGGTGACATAGCGTCTATCCCTTACCTGTTGCAGGCTAGGGTGAGCTTTCTTCAATTGGGGGATGGTGTACCAGTGTCCCGTAGCGCGTCGACCATCGAGGAGCCCGGCAGCGGCCAGCGTTCTGGATCCATTGCAGATTGAGATAATCTTGGCGCCTTTTCGAAATTGCGCAACGATCCAGTCCATAACAAAGGAATTATTGCTCGGCTCCATCGCCGGAACCACGATATAGTCGGCGCCATCGGGATAACGCTCGTCAAACGCCCTTACTGTAGTCTCCGGTTCGATGCGCAGGCTCGGCGGATAAAGCTGCACCGGCTCGGCCCGCTCCGCAACCACCGTCACATCGGCAACGTCAGCCTGTCGAAGGACCCCGTACGCGACCAGAAAGTCCGAGACTTCGGTCGCGTCATTCAGGGCAACGATAGCAATCACCGGCCGCGCGCGCTTCGGCGGTCGCATCGCCTCGATAGCCTTGGCCTGCTCGGCCTGATCAATGGCGATTACTGAGCGCATATCGCTCGGCTCCGCACCAGGAGCAAGGACGATGGGCGCGACCAGCAGCGACAAGGCCACTACACATCCAAGGGTGATAAAGATCCATTTCTTGCGCATGGGACCTCCTGTCGATCTCATTCTGATTGCATCCTCTCCTTCCAAGAGTAAAAATACTGCAAAAATCAGCATTTGAAAAAGGAAAAAACAGTTTGACCATCATTCCCAACCCTATCAGCCTCACTGCACTCGCCATCTTTTTTGCCGGCTGCCTTCCCCTCGGCAGTTGGGCTGCAGGTGATTCCACCAAAATCCGCAACAGCGTCAATACGGCTATCCGTCCGCTCATGGCAGAGTATGACGTGCCCGGCATCGCTGTTGCCGTTGCCGTAGACGGCGATTCCATTTTCTTCAACTACGGCGTCGCTTCAAAAGAAAGCAATAAGCCAATCAGCGAAAAAACGCTCTTCGAGCTCGGGTCGGTCAGCAAGGCTTTCACAGGAACGCTGGCTTCTTACGCTCAGGCGATGGGGAAGCTAAGGTTGGACGATCATCCAAGCAAATACGTACCGCAGCTTAAGGGTAGCAAGATCGACAGGGCCAACTTGTTGAATCTTGGCACCTATACCGCTGGTGGGCTGCCGCTGCAGTTCCCCGACGAGATATCGGATGATGTAAGGATGATTGGCTATTTCCAGCAATGGCAACCGGACGCAGCCCCTGGCGCCCGGCGCCGGTATTCCAATCCCAGCATCGGCCTGCTGGGACATATCACTGGAATCGCCTTGGCAAGTAATTTTTCCGATGCCATGCAAACCCAGCTTTTCCCTCAACTGGGTCTGAACCATAGCTACATTCGTGTACCGGAAAGTGAGATGGTCAATTATGCATGGGGATACGGCCAAGAAAACAAACCCATCCGAGTGAATCCCGGCATGTTCGATGCGCAGGCTTACGGCATCAAGTCCACGGCCGCCGACATGATCCGCTTCGTGCAAATGAACATCGAGCCGAGTCGGCTACAAGGGCTGATGCAGCGCGCAATTGAAGACACTCACTTGGGGTTCTTCGAAGTAAGGGGAATGGTGCAGGGGCTTGGATGGGAACAATACTCCTACCCCATTGCCTTGGAGCAACTGTTGGCTGGCAACTCCCGCACGATGAGCATGGAGTCCCATACGGCAACACCCTTTGCTCCGTCACAAGCGCCGTCCGGACCGACCCTGTTCAACAAGACCGGCTCGACGAACGGATTTGGCGCCTACGTGGCATTCGTGCCGGAAAAAAAGATTGGCATTGTGATACTGGCGAACAGGAACTTCCCGATTCCCGCTCGTATCCGCGCAGCACACGCAATACTAAGAGACCTTGCACCCCGATAGGCCCCAGCTTCCCTGCATTACTACCCTTGCAGCTGCCTCAAGAACTTCTCGTCGGCTTTGGACAGCAAACCGGCTTCCCGCGCAGCGG
>NZ_JBEBUX010000072.1:0-20076 GCF_040393045.1 Pollutimonas bauzanensis
GTGCTGCTGCGCTTCATGGACAGCTTCATGATCTACACCGAGCCCTTTGTATTGACTGGCGGGGGGCCGGGCGATGCCACGACATTTCTCAGCCAATACCTGACCCAAAAGGCGGTAGGGCAGTTCGACCTTGGGCCTGCAGCCGCCTTTTCGTTGATCTATTTCCTGATTATCCTGTTGCTGTGCTTCATCTTGTATACCTGGATGCTGCGCGTCGGCACGCAAGACAAGGAGGCCGGACATGAGTAAACGCAAGCCATTCCAGAAGCGCACCATCTTCCTGATCCTGTACTTGTTGTTTGCCATGCTTCCCATCTACTGGATGGTCAACATGAGCTTCAAGACCAACGAAGGGATCTTGTCGAGCTTTTCATTGTTGCCGCAAAATTTTACGTGGGACAACTACAAGACGATTTTTACTGATGCGTCCTGGTACAACGGCTATATCAATAGCCTGATCTACGTAGCCATCAATACGATCATCTCAATTACTGTCGCCTTGCCCGCAGCATATGCATTTTCTCGCTATCAGTTCCTGGGCGATAAACATGTGTTTTTCTGGTTGCTCACCAACCGCATGACACCGCCAGCGGTGTTTCTGCTGCCATTTTTTCAGCTGTATTCAACCCTGGGGCTGATGGATACCTATTGGGCGGTCGCCCTGGCGCACCTGGTATTCAACGTGCCCTTGGCGGTGTGGATACTTGAAGGTTTCATGAGCGGCATCCCCCGGGAAATTGATGAAACCGCTTATATCGACGGTTACAGCTTTCCACGGTTCTTTTTGACGATATTTCTGCCCCTGATCAAGGCCGGGGTCGGCGTGGCCGCATTCTTTTGCTTCATGTTCAGTTGGGTTGAGCTTTTGCTGGCTCGCACTTTGACCAGCGTGAATGCCAAGCCCATCGTGGCCACCATGACCAGAACGGTTTCGGCCTCGGGTATGGATTGGGCCACCTTGGCTGCGGCAGGAACGCTCACTATCATTCCGGGCGCTATCGTCATCTGGTTTGTTCGCCACTACATTGCAAAGGGTTTTGCAATGGGCCGCGTTTGAAGGAGGTCCGCATGTTTGACTGGATGGTCTGGACCTTGCCAACGGCTGTGTTCTTCATCTGCATAGGACTGATGCTGGTGGGTATGACGGTGTTGGAACTGAAGTATCCCACCACCTTGCGCAAGGGGTTTTTGCCGATTGCCACGACTCGGGGCGACCGCCTGTTTATCGGCTTGCTGGTGGCCGCTTATATCAATCTGGGTTTTCTGGGCTTGAGCGAAATGTTCGCTGAATGGTTCGGCTTGTCGCAAGAGCCCAGTGTGTGGATTAGTTTTGTTGTATCGATGCTGGTTTTAGCGCTGATTTTGCGCAAAGGTTAAGGATGATTGTTGCGCGGTTTGCTGCTCCCCCGATCAGCGCAACAAGACAACAAAGCGGGGACATGTTCCAAGGAGACCGTAATGTTATTCCGTCGTACTGCACTGGCGTTTGCCGTAACGTGCCTGCTGTCCGGTCAGGCATTTGCTGGCGAAGCCGAAGCCCAGAAATGGATAGACAATGAATTTCAGCCATCGACTTTGACCAAGGATCAGCAGCTGAACGAAATGAAATGGTTTATTGAGGCAGCTAAAAAGCTTAAGGAGCAGGGCGTCAATGAGATATCCGTGGTCTCGGAAACGATCACCACCCATGAGTACGAGTCTAAAACGCTTGCCCGGGCATTTTCTGAAATCACCGGCATCAAGGTCAACCACGATTTGATTCAGGAAGGCGATGTCGTTGAAAAACTGCAAACCTCGATGCAGTCGGGCAAGTCTATCTATGACGGCTGGATTTCCGATTCAGACCTGATCGGAACCCATTATCGCTATGGCGAAATGTTGTCGCTGACCGACTACATGAATGGCGATGGCAAGCAATGGACCAATCCCGGCCTGGACATCAAGGACTTTATCGGGACTTCGTTTACGACAGCGCCTGATGGAAAACTGTACCAGTTGCCAGATCAACAATTTGCCAACTTGTATTGGTTTCGCGCCGACCTTTTCGGTAGGCAAGACTTGAAAGAGAAATTCAAGGCCAAGTATGGCTACGATCTTGGTGTGCCGGTTAACTGGAGCGCCTATGAGGATATCGCCAACTTCTTTACCAACGATGTCAAGACGATAGATGGCAAGCCGGTTTATGGGCACATGGATTACGGCAAGAAAGACCCGTCGCTGGGTTGGCGCTTTACCGACGCGTGGCTATCCATGGCGGGTACCGCCGACAAGGGTACGCCTAACGGCATGCCGGTCGATGAATGGGGGATTCGTGTTGCCGATGATAAATGTACGCCTGTAGGGGCTTCGGTGTCGCGCGGTGGAGCGACCAATTCGCCTGCCGCGGTCTACGCGTTGACCAAATATATAGACTGGATGAAAAAATATGCGCCCAAAGAAGCGCAAGGCATGACATTCAGCGAGTCGGGGCCCGTGCCTGCGCAAGGGCACATTGCACAGCAAATCTTTTGGTACACCGCTTTCACCGCGGACATGACCAAAAAAGGCTTGCCGGTGGTCAATGATGATGGCACGCCGAAGTGGCGCATGGCTCCTGCTCCGCATGGTCCATATTGGAAAGACGGCATGCAAAACGGCTATCAGGACGTGGGGTCATGGAGCTTCTTCAAGAATCATGATGCCAAGAAAGTGGCTGCGGCATGGTTGTATGCTCAGTTTGTAACGTCCAAGACGGCATCGCTTAAAAAGTCTATCGTGGGCCTGACTTTTATTCGCGACAGTGACATTCATAGCGACTATTTCACCAAGAATGCCAATCAATACGGGGGCTTGATTGAGTTCTATCGCAGCCCGGCCAGGGTCGCATGGACGCCTACCGGCACGAATGTCCCCGACTATCCCAAGCTGGCTCAGCTATGGTGGAAGAATGTTGCGACTGCCATTACTGCTGAAAAGACCCCGCAACAAGCCATGGATAACCTGGCGACCGAGATGGACGCCGTCATGGCGCGTCTGGAGCGTGCCGGCATGAACCATTGTGCTCCCAAGCTTAATCCCAAGTCCGATCCGGCCAAATGGTTAAGCGACAAAGAAGCGCCCTGGAAGAAGTTGGCCAATGAAAACCCCAAAGGCGAAACGGTTGCCTATGATGCCTTGCTGACCGCCTGGAAGGAAGGCCGGGTGCGTTAAGCACCGCGCATAAGCAAGACCGGCTAGAGAAAGGTCGTGTGCGAACATCCGTGCACACGACCTTTTCGACTTGTTTTTTGCGGCTGTTCTACACTTATGCTGCTTTGAATTTATTGGCCCTTGTTATATGACAACTATAGTTTCTCCCCAGGCGTCCGATCGGGCACAACATTTGGCTGCGCTTGCGGGCCTTGGTCAGGTTGATCTTGCGATCATCGGCGGTGGCGCCAGCGGTCTGGGCGTGGCGCTGGACGCGGCCTTGCGAGGCCTTTCAGTGGTACTGCTGGAATCTCACGATTTCGCCAAGGGCACGTCGTCGCGCGCGACTAAGCTGGTGCATGGCGGCGTACGCTACCTTGCTCAGGGCAACATTGCGCTGGTGCGCGAGGCCCTCCACGAACGCACTACGTTATTGCACAACGCACCGCATTTGGCACGCCCATTGGCTTTCGTTATGCCCAGCTACAAGTGCTGGGAAACGCCGTTTTACGGTGTGGGCCTGAAAATGTACGATGCGTTGGCCGGCAAGGCCGGGCTGGGGTCGACCGAATTTCTTAATTCCTACAAAACGCAGCAGTGTCTTCCCGGGGTGAAAGCACAGGGTTTGAAAGGTGGGGTCAAGTATTGGGATGGCCAATTCGATGATGCCCGATTGGCGCTGGCGCTGGCCAGGACGGCGGCCTCTCAAGGTGCGTTGTTGTTGAATTATTGCCCGGTAACGGAACTGATTCACGAGCAGGGCAAAGTGGCAGGGGTGCGATGCCAGGATGCTGAAACCGGTGTCTCCTACACGGTAAAGGCTAAATGCGTTGTCAATGCCACCGGGGTTTGGGTAGACGAAATTCGTCACAAAGACGGGGCTGCCACGGGCCGAAGCACACAGGCTATGGTTGCGCCCAGCCAAGGTGTACATTTGGTGGTCGACAGTGACTTTCTTCCTGGCGAGCATGCTTTGCTCGTACCTAAAACCCAGGATGGCCGAGTCCTGTTTGCGGTGCCATGGCTGGGTAAAGTCATATTAGGCACCACCGACACGCCGCGCAGGGATCTCGCGCGCGAACCGGCTGCATTCGCGGAAGAGGTGGAGTTCATTTTGGGCGAGGCAGGCAAGTATTTAAGCCGGGCTCCTCAGCGCAGCGATGTCAGAAGTATCTGGGTAGGTCTGCGTCCGTTGGTGCGCCCACCGGAGAACGAGGGCGGCAATACCAAGAAGATAAGTCGTGAGCACACGGTGCTGGTCAGTCCCAGCGGGCTGGTAACGGTAACGGGTGGGAAGTGGACAACTTACCGGGCAATGGCCGAGGACGTTCTGGATAAATGTGTCGAAACCGCATTGCTGCCTCGTCTTCCTCCTTCTGAAACCAGCGATTTCTTGCTGTTGGGGGCGGCAAGCAATGGTTCCGCCCGGGCTTCGATGGCGACGCCTCCCGGCATGGCCGCTTACGGTAGCGAGGCGCAGTGGGTTCAGGCTTTGCCTGGCGCCGACAAGGACTTGGCGCCAGGTCTTAGCGAGGCGATGGTGCGTTTTGCGGCCCGCTACGAATATGCGCGAACGGTCGAGGATATGTTGGCGCGACGATCCCGGCTGCTATTTCTTGATGCCCGCCTGGCGGCGCAATTAGCCCCGGCTGTGGCTACGATTCTGCAGGCCGAAACAGGGGTGGATCCACAGCTGGATGCGTTCTTGGTGCTGACGGAACAATATTTGCGATTGCCTTAAGGTGAAACGTTTCAGAATAGAAACAATTGTTTACTTTGTCGGCGACAGAGAGTCGAAGACTTAACACTTCTTTCCATTCGCGATAGTTACAAATGGAAATATAAGTAACATTGACGTCATCTACGATCTGAATAGCGTTCTGGCCGATTCGAATCGCTTGGCGTAATAAGGATTCTTCAACGAGTCAATGCGTACCTGCCCCCCGGTTGACGGTGCGTTGATGAAGCGATCTTCGCCTATATATATCCCCATATGCGAAAACGGCCGGTTCAACGTATTGAAAAATACAAAGTCCCCCGCTTTGAGCTGCGTCCTCGATATCTGCCGGCTTAGTCCGGCAATCTCCGCCGTATTATGGGGTAGGGGCTGCTGGGCTGCATTTTCAAAAACATAAGCGACCAGCCCACTGCAATCGAACCCTTTCGCAGGGTGAGTTCCACCATACCGATAGCGTGACTCCAATAGCGCCATGGCCGTCAGCACCACCTCGGTACGCTGAGCCGGATCGACCGCAATAGAGAGGCGGGGAGCCCCGGAGGAGCGATGGTTTCCGGGGCTGCTGCAGCCGGCAAGGAAGCAGATCGCGACCGCAATCAATAGCGACGTCAGAAGTCGAAACGGAGCAGGGTAAGTTGTCATCATTGGGACATTATTGTTGTAAACAGGCACATACACAAGGCAACGCTTTTTGCTATCGGATCGAAGGTGGCTGAACCTCCAATAAGCGTAGATGAATACCGCTATTTAGCCTAATACCAACGGCTGGTATAGATGTTGCCGTCGACAGTTCAATTGTCACTTCCGTAGCATTCAGCAATGGCTAGCATGTTTTTATGTAATAAATACTACAGAATAAGACGTATATTTTGTAACTGCCAGCGCCAGTAATGTAAATGTATATTTAAATTTGATACTATCGCACTGTTGTTTATTCGTAAACAACATAGTTTGATGCGGCTTGTAACGTTTTATGTAAGTTACAGGGTGAATCTTCAGTACGGCCCTGTTTACATATGCGGTTTGATTAACACCGGTTTTTCTTCCGGGACTCTTCCAGAGTCTTTTTGTGTGTACTTAGAAGAAAACGGACTCTCACAAGGAGGGCGTTATGCCCATAGCGGATAATTCGTCATTAACCGACATTAAAGAGGTAAATCTGTCTTACCTGATGTTGGCCCAGCGTTTGTTGCGTGAGAATTATGCGGCGGGAATGTTTCGCCTTGGTTTCGATACCGATGTTGCCGATATCGTGCTTCGCCTTTCGCCAGCGCAATTGGTGAAACTGGCAGGGGCCAGTTCGTTGATTTGCGGGTTTCGCCTCAATGACTACGAGTTGCTTTCTTCCTTGACACAGGACGTGCTCGGCGGCGTATTGCAGCAGGCGCACTCTACCATTCTGCTGGCGCGCCTCGGCGCAGCGCAAACAGCTTAAAGCAGGTTCGGAAAATCACATCATGGCAACGAAAAGTGTAGCCAAAGAAGCCGAGGAAATATTTCTCGCTTCAGAAATGATCACCTTAGGCGCGCGGCTACAAGTATTGCAGGCAGAAACCAGTCTTAGTTATGATCGTCTGGCGCGTCTATACCGGGAAGTCAAAGGATGCTCGCCTCCAAAAGGCATGCTCCCATTTTCGGTGGACTGGTTCATGACGTGGTTGCCAAACATACATTCCAGTGTGTTTTACAGCGTGTATCAGTACATGGACATGCACACGCCGGCAAAAAAGCCACTTGCCTTGGTAGAAGCTTATCGCTTGTATCTCGAGCAATCATCAGCGGGTCGCGCAGACGAACCCGATGTCGAGCCCGTGCTTAGTTTTACCCGTGCCTGGATGCTGATACGGTTTTTTGATAGCAAAATGGTTCAGCTATCGCATTGCGAGCGCTGCAAGGGCGGTTTCGTCGCCCATGCGCACGACCCGCAAAAAGGCTTTGTGTGCGCCATCTGTCGTCCTCCACCTCGTGCAGGAAAAACGCGGGCTCACGCTGCCGCCACCAAGGCAAGGACGCCTATCAAGCCGGTCATCCCCAGCGAAGTCTTGAAAAAGACGTCGCCAGCCAAGAAAACGGCTATTCCCGCTACAGGCCGGGTTATATCCCCGGCTTCTTTGGAGCTGCCTGGTTGATGGATGGCTAGCGTTTTCCGCTACCAAAAAAGCGTTCCGCCACTGGTATTCCTGAGGCGGATTTTTTTTGCCAGAACCAGGATTTAGGCTCAAAAACCCCCTTTGACAGGCGCTTTTACCGACTGGAAAAGAAGGGATCATATGCAACGTGTGTTTATCTAGGGCGTATCCGTGTTTATTCTGCTTGGGTTTGTAATTGTTTTTGCCTCGGTTTTCGGCAGCTTTGTAGCCCTGGGCGGACATCTGGGGGCTTTGTATCAGCCGTTCGAGTTCGTGTTGATCGCGGGTGCCGCCTTGGGCGCCTACCTTGCGTCCAACAGCGGCAAGTCAGCGAAAATGCTGTTCACGGCTTTACCTATGATTCTCAAGAAGAATCCTTACAACAAGGATTTATACATGGAGCTCATGGCTCTGCTGTATGTCTTGCTGAACAAGGCGCGTCGCGATGGCCTGATGTCGATTGAATCCGACGTCGAAGATCCCCAGGCCAGCCCGATCTTTAACGAGTACCCGCAAATTCTGCGCGATCCTGGTTTGATGGAGTTCATTACCGACTATCTGCGCCTAATGATTAGCGGCAACATGAGCTCTTACGAAATCGAGGCCTTGATGGATCAGGAAATCGAAGCGCATCACCACGAGCGGAATGTGCCAGCGATTTCGCTGCGGGCTGTGGCCGATGCCTTGCCCGCATTTGGCATTGTGGCTGCCGTGTTGGGCGTCATCAAGGCGCTGGCTTCGGTGGATCAGCCGCCTGCGGTGTTGGCCGACTTGATTTCCAAAGCGATGGTTGGAACCTTCCTTGGCATTTTGCTGGCCTATGGTTTTGTGGCGCCAGTTGCGGCATCCATTGAGCGACGTTCCATTGCATCGGTCAAGGTATTGGAATGCATCAAGGTCACTCTGCTGGCAAGCATGAATGGCTACCCGCCACAGCTGGCTGTGGAGTTCGGCCGAAAAGTGCTTTATGCCTATGTGCGTCCATCGTTCATGGAACTCGAGGATCATGTCCGCCAAACACGGACGGCAGGTAAGAAGGCGTAGCGGGCAGCTTTATGAATAACTCCGAACCGCGGATTGTTATCCGACGCAAACGGCCGCGCCACGAGGCGTCGCATGGCGGCAGCTGGAAAATTGCCTACGCCGACTTCATGACCGCCATGATGGCCTTCTTCCTTGTCATGTGGCTGGTATCGTTGGTGCCGCAGAAAGACTTGCAGGAGATGGCGGAATACTTTCGCATGCCGCTAATGGAAGCCATTACCGGTGGCCAGAAAAACGATGCCGGCAGTACGGTGATTCCGGGTGGATCACCCAGCGTTATTCCCAATCCTCATCTTATTCCCTCGCGCGGCGATGTCCATACCGAGGGTGATTTGCGCGATGCGCAGCGGCTGGAGAATCTGAAGACTGATCTCGAACGACTGATCCAGACCGATCCTATTTTGCAGCAGTTTCGCCCGCAGTTATTGCTCGACATGACGCCTGATGGCTTGCGGGTCCAGATTATCGACAAGCACAATCGGCCGATGTTTACGACGGGTAGTGCGCAGGTTCAGTCCTATATGCGCGATATCTTGCGCCAACTCGGGCCGGTTTTTAACGAGCTGCCAAATAGCATCAGTGTTGCCGGGCACACCGATGACATCCAGTACGCATCCGGCGAGCGTGAATACAGTAATTGGGAACTTTCCGCTGACCGGGCGAATGCTGCTCGAAAAGAGCTAGTCGCTGGCGGTATGGACGAACCCAAAGTCAAACGTATCCTGGGATTGTCATCAACGGTCAGCCTGATTAAAGATAACCCCACAGCTGCCGTTAACCGCCGTATCAGCATCGTAGTGCTGAATCGGCAAGCAGAGCGTCGTATTGATGAACAGAATGTATCGGGTGCGACGGCATTCGATCTTAGGGACATGATGGAACCCTCGCCAGCATCGCAGCTTGCTGTTCCTGGTCTGCCGGTTATGCCGGACTCTCCTTAAGGTGTTGCACCCGGCTTGCCGTTGCATGCTCGATTCACGACTGTGCGTTTGGCAGTGTTGTTTTGCAGTTAACAATAAACCTGGTCGTGAACAAAATATTCAAATGATAAAGCCCAATAGCAGAAGGAAACAATCATGAGTACGGGCGTCGACCTGAGCCAGTTTTTTGAAACCTTCTTTGACGAAGCCGACGAGTTGCTAGCCGATATGGAACGGTTGCTGCTCGGTCTTGACTTAGGCAATCCGGACATCGATGAGCTCAATGCAATTTTCCGTGCTGCTCATTCCATCAAGGGCGGGGCAGGCACATTTGGCTGTTTCGGCCATTTGGCCGACACCACTCATTTGCTTGAGAACTTGTTGGACTTAATACGCCGTGGCGAGATGCCGCTGCGCAAGGACATGATTGATCTTTTCCTGGAAACCAAAGATGTGCTGACAGAGCAAGTAGCCGCCTACCGCAATTCACAAGAGCCAAACCTGGAAGCTTACGAGCGTATCTGCGCTCAGTTGCGCGCCTTGGCGCTCGAGCAGAAGGGCGAAACTGTGCAGGCGCCTGCTCCCACGCCCGTTCCCCCTGTTGCGGAAGTCCCGCCGGTGCCTCCCGCACCTGTCACGCAGGGCAATGCGGCGGATATGCCGTTGCATATCCGAATCAACAAGCTTGATGACAAAGACGCGGCCGCTTTGTCCGCCGAAATGGCGCTGATGGGCGATGTCCTGCACCAGGAGCGCTCAGCGAACTCCCTTTCCTTATGGTTGAAAACAACGACTTCAATCAGCGATCTCGAAGCCGTTTGTTGCTTTATCGTCAATGCGGAGCAGGTTGATATCACGCCTGAATCCTTACCTGAAACCGCTATAAGTAGCGGGACTCCCGCCGCCGAGGCTCCAGCAGCATCAGCAGCTCCGGCAGAGCCGGAGCCAGCACCACTACCGCCAGCGGCACCTGAACCCTCGGCAGCGCCGGCAGCTTCAGCCGCGGCAAAGTCCGATGGCAAGGCGCCTGCGGCTTCCGGGGCGTCCAACAGCAGCACAATACGCGTCGGTGTGGAAAAGGTCGATCAAATTATCAACCTGGTGGGCGAGCTGGTCATTACCCAGGCCATGCTGGTACAAACCGCGTCTACCCTGGATCCCGTGCTTCACGACCGCTTGCTTAACGGTATTGAACAGCTTGATCGCAATGCCCGTGACTTGCAGGAAGCGGTGATGTCCATACGCATGATGCCTATGGATTACGTATTCAGCCGCTTTCCACGCGTGGTACGCGAAAGCGCAGCCAAGATGGGCAAGCAAATCAAGCTGACTACTCAAGGGCAGGCGACGGAACTGGACAAGAGCCTGATCGAGCGCATCATTGATCCGCTCACGCATTTGGTTCGCAATAGTATCGATCACGGAATCGAAGCGCCCGAAAAGCGAATCGAGGCAGGGAAAAGCCCCGAAGGCAATATGTTGTTGTCCGCGCAGCATCATGGCGGTCAAATCGTCATCGAGGTCTCGGACGATGGCGCGGGCCTGAACCGCGAGCGCATCCTGAAAAAAGCCATGGCTCAGGGAATGGCCGTCACGGAAAACACACCCGACGAAGACCTTTGGCAACTGATTTTCGCGCCAGGTTTTTCGACCGCTGAAAAGGTCACCGACATCTCGGGCCGCGGCGTCGGTATGGACGTCGTTCGCCGAAATATTCAAGGGATGGGCGGCCACATCCAGTTGTCTTCGCGCGCAGGCAGGGGCACGACAACGCGTATCGTGCTGCCGCTGACACTGGCTATTCTCGATGGCATGTCAGTGCGGGTAGGTGAAGAAACTTTCATCTTGCCGCTTAGCCACGTCACCGAGTCGATGCAGCCTTCCGCAGATCAAGTACGGGCAATTTCAGAAACCGAGCATGTACTCCAAGTGCGGGGCGAATACCTGCCGATTGTGGCGTTGCATGACGTATTCGCGGTTCACGGAGCGGAAACCGACATTACCAAATCGATTGCCGTTGTTCTGCAGGCTCAGGACGTCAGGTTTGCATTGCTGGTAGACCATTTGATCGGTCAGCATCAAGTCGTTGTAAAGAATCTTGAATCAAATTATCGAAAAATACCGGGTGTTTCGGCAGCCACAATTCTTGGCGATGGCAGCGTTGCGCTGATTGTGGATGTGTTTGCCTTGATGCGTTTCACACGCGACAAAACAACCATATAACGCCTTTCTAAAGTTTCGGAGCAAACAATGTTCAATAAGTTCGAGTCCCACGCTGATCAGGTTGATTCCGCCGGCCAGGAATTCCTGGTGTTTACGCTGGCAGCCCAAGAATACGGGATCGATATCTTGAAAGTTCAAGAGATCCGCGGATATGACGCACAAACGGTTACGCGCATTGCCAATGTGCCGTCGTTCGTCAAGGGGGTGACCAATCTGCGCGGCATTATTGTCCCCATTGTGGATATGCGCATCAAGTTCAACCTCGATACCGTCGAGTACAACCACCAAACCGTTGTGGTTATTCTCAACCTGAAGACGCGGGTCGTGGGCGTAGTGGTCGACGGCGTGTCCGACGTGCTGATGCTGCAACCATCGGAGATCAGCGCAGCCCCTCAGTTCGGTACAGCATTTTCCACCGAATATTTGACCGGTATTGGCACCTTGGGCGAACGCATGCTTATTCTGGTGGATATTGAAAAACTGATGACCAGTGAAGAAATGGCATTGGTTGAAAGCGCCGCAGCATAGCGGGTAGTGGGGCCCCTCACAGGGAGTTTCGGTCGTTATAAGCATGAGGCAATGCAGTATGCGCAAGATGTCGATGTTTTTGAACATGAAAATCCGCACCAGCCTGATACTGGTGCTGGTGTTTTTCCTAATCATGCTTGTTGCTGGCGCAGCACTGGGTGTGCTGTCTTTGCGCGCGAATAATCAGGCGTTGCAGAACATTGTTCAGAATCAACGGCTGGGCGCCGCCTTGTATGAGTCCATCGACGGGTACAAAAACGTGCAGACCATATTGGGCCGTGCGGTTACCAGTTTTATTGTCAATAATGACCAGCAAGCCAACGAGATCGCCGCGGAATGGGGCGGTACGGAAAGCGCATCGGTGATTAGCGATGAATCGCGCAAGCTCATCGCCCAGGCCCGTAGCGAGTACGACAAGTCTTTATCGCGCTTTGCGGCCTATCGTGACCTGATTAAGGAAGTCCTCGATCCTGAAAACCGCTATGCCCGGGTCACTGACAACTACACGACGTTGATGGACGGTGGGGTTCAGCCCATGTTCGATATGCTTCTGAATAGCGATGTAAAGCAATACCACAGCTTTCTTGGGCAGACGACGCTGTTGCTGGAAGAAGATTTGTACAGCGCTCTGGGTGGTCTACATGCTTATCAGCAACGTCTCATTGATCAGGCCTATCAGAAAGAGGTCAGTCAGTACGAACTGGTAATTCAACTGGTGTCTGTGGCCATGCTGTTATGCCTGATTATCGCTTTGGTGACCTATGCGTTTCTTAGCCGCATGGTATTGCGACCGCTACGGTTGGCAGGCACGCATTTTGACCGTATAGCCGCTGGCGACCTCAGCCATCGCATTGACGTTTCTTCAAAAAATGAAATCGGCGTACTTTACGAAGCCATGCGTCGCATGCAAGAAAGCCTGACCCGCACGGTTAGCACGGTGCGGCAAGGGGTAGAAGGCATCACTCTGGGTTCGCGCGAAATTTTCGCCGGTAACACCGACCTTAGCAGTCGTACTGAACAGCAGGCTGCATCGTTGCAGCAAACCGCTGCCAGCATGGAGCAACTTGCCAGTGCGGTGCGTCAAAATACCGATAACGCCGAACAAGCCGATCAATTGGCCAAAGGGGCTTCCGAAGTGGCGGTGCGTGCGGGGCAGGCGGTGTCGGTGGTGGTGGCCACGATGGACGACATTTCCACTAGTTCAGCCAATATGGCCGAGATCGTTAGCGTTATTGATGGCATCGCTTTCCAGACCAATATTCTGGCGCTGAACGCCGCTGTCGAAGCTGCCAGGGTGGGTGAGCAAGGCCGGGGCTTTGCTGTGGTCGCCGGCGAAGTGCGGTCATTGGCTCAGCGTAGCGCGCAGGCCGCCAAGGAAATAAAAGGACAGATTGAAGCGTCTTTGTCCAAAGTTCGGGCCGGATCGCAGCAAGCCAGCGAGGTAGGTCAGATCATGCAAGAGGTGGTCGATTCGGTGCAAGGCGTCACCACTATCATGGGGGAAATCTCTTCGGCCTCGCATGAACAGTCCGACGGCATTGAACAGGTCAACCAGGCTGTGACTGAAATGGATGGTGTGGTTCAGCAAAATGCCGCACTGGTCGAGCAAGCCGCTGCCGCTGCCGGTTCATTGCAAGAACAGGCATCACGCCTGGCAGAAGCGGTTGCTGTTTTCAAGGTCAACACCAATGAAGTCATCGATGTTGCTGCTGCGCAGCTAAGGCAATCGAGGCCTGGCTCCGATCCCATATTGTCGCGGGCAGGGCAGTCGCATCCCCTTGCCGCGTTAGCGAGCACCTGAAAACATGTCCCTGCCACAAGCGCAATCTATTTTTACCATGCCCGTCCTCGCAGAGGTTGGGCAGCTCGACTTCGAGCGTTCAGCACGCATTTTGCGTGCGAGGGCGGGGATAGTGATTGGCAGTCACAAACAGGAGATGGCCGCGCGCACGCTAGGGTTGCGTACGAAAAGCATGGGCTTGAATAACGTAAGGGAGTATCTGGATCATCTGGAACATAATCCCAACTCAACCGAGTGGGAAGCCTTCGTCAATGCCTTCACTATCAACCACACGGCATTTTTCCGCGAACAGCACCATTTCGACGTCCTGGCCGATTTCTCGAAAGATCGAAAAAAGCCGCTCTCGGTCTGGTGTGCTGCGGCTTCCACCGGTGAAGAACCCTATAGCATCGCCATGATCTTGCGCGAATCGTGTTTGCAGCCGGATATCGGGGTGTCGATATATGCGACCGATATCGATACACGTGCTATTGAGCGCGCCAAGGAAGGGGTTTATTCCCAGGATAGAGTGCAGCCTGTTCCGCATGCCTATCTAAAGAAATATTTCCAGCGCGGCACCGGGCGTCGTTCCGGCATGGTGCGTGTCAAGTCGAGCCTGCGTGAAATGATTGAATTCGATACCTTTAACCTGCTTTCCAAGAGTTGGCCAACCGACCGCAAGTTTGATGCGATATTTTGCCGAAATACGATGATTTATTTCGATAAGCCAACTCAAACAGGGATCCTGGAGCGCTTCGCGCCCATGCTGAAGCCCGGCGGCCTGCTGTTCGCGGGTCATTCCGAAAACTTTACCTACCTGACCAAAGCCTTTCGTTTGCAGGGTCAGACGGTGTATACGCCAACCTAGCGATAACGCTGGACGGCGCCACCGTTCTTATTGAGTTTGCAGAAAAATGAAGAAAATTCGTGTTCTATGTGTCGATGATTCCGCTTTGGTCAGAGGTTTGATGAGCGAAATCATCAACAAGCAGCCTGATATGGAGGTCGTGGCCTCGGCCCCTGATCCGCTCGTGGCGCGAGAGCTGATTAAGCAGCATAACCCCGATGTGTTGACACTGGATGTCGAAATGCCACGAATGGATGGCCTGGATTTCCTTGAGCGGTTGATGCGTTTGCGGCCCATGCCGGTTGTGATGGTGTCCTCGCTGACCGAGCGCAATTCCGAAGTAACTCTGCGAGCGCTTGAACTCGGTGCGGTTGATTTCGTTACCAAGCCCAAACTGGGCTTGCGCGATGGGTTGCTGGACTACAGCGAACTGATTGCCGACAAAATACGTGGGGCCGCTTTGTCTCGGCCTAAACAGGCCAGGACCGATAGCACGATAGCTCGTCCGCGCTTGTCGCCTGTGTTCTCAACTACCGAAAAACTGGTTTTGATTGGCGCCTCGACCGGCGGCACAGAAGCCATACGGCAGGTTCTCCAGCCATTGCCGGCCAATAGTCCGGCCATCATGATTACCCAGCATATGCCTGCAGGCTTTACCCGGTCTTTTGTGCAACGCCTGGATAACCTGTGCGCTGTCGAAGTCCACGAGGCTGAAGATGGCCAGCGTGTATTGCCTGGCCATGTCTATCTAGCCCCAGGCGGTGTTGCGCACATGAAGCTGGCGCGTTCGGGCGCCAACTATGTGGTCAAGCTGGAATACAGCGATCCAGTTAATCGTCATCGGCCATCAGTCGATGTGCTGTTTCATTCCGCGGCCCAGGTGGCCGGAAAGAATGCGGTAGGTGTGATTCTGACGGGTATGGGCAAAGATGGGGCGCAAGGCATGCTTGCCATGAAGCAGGCCGGAGCCATTACCTTTGCCCAAGATGAGGCAAGTTGTGTCGTATTTGGCATGCCGCGTGAGGCATTGCATATCGGTGCCGCTGATAGCGCGGTGCCATTGATGGATATAAGCGAACGCATACTGGCCAGCGCCGGCGCCTACGGACATCGGGTTTGAGTTCCTGTCGCAGACTGGCCATTACTTATTATTTTGGAGTGTGTTAAGTGGTACAAAAAACCATGAAAATCCTCGTCGTAGACGATTTCCCGACAATGCGTCGAATCATCAAGAACCTGTTGAAAGACTTGGGGTTCGAGAACGTGGATGAGGCCGAAGATGGCGCCATGGGTCTGGAAAAATTGCGCAACGGCAACTTTGAACTTGTCGTGTCCGACTGGAACATGCCCAATATGGATGGGTTGGTCATGTTGCAGCACATCCGAGCCGACCCGGTGCTGGCCAAACTGCCTGTACTGATGGTTACTGCCGAGGCCAAGAAGGAAAATATTATTGCCGCGGCTCAGGCGGGGGCCAGCGGCTATGTGGTCAAGCCCTTTACCGCTGCCACGCTTGAAGAAAAACTTAACAAGATCTTCGAGAAGCTTGGCATATAAAGGAGAGCAGGTATGAATGTCGCGAATACTCCTTTAAGCTTGGATGCTGATGGGCAGCCCGTTGATTTGATCCACCGCATCGCTTCGCTGACGCGCATGTTGCGCGATAGCATGAGGGAACTGGGGCTCGATCAGGCGATCAAGGATGCGGCCCATGCCATTCCAGACGCCCGGGATCGTTTGCATTATGTAGCGCATATGACCGAGCAGGCGGCCAACCGCGTGCTCAATGCTGCTGAGCAGACCCAGCCATTGCAAGACAGTATGCAGCGCGACGCAAAAGCGCTGGATGTCCGCTGGCAGAATTGGTTTGACCAGCCGGTCGAGCTCGACCAGGCACGAGAGCTCGTGGACGACACACGTGCGTTGCTCAAGGCGATTCCAGAAAAGACACAAGCGTCGCAGACCCATCTCCTGGACATCATCATGGCTCAGGATTTCCAGGACCTGACCGGTCAGGTCATCATGAAAATGCTGGGGGTGGTTTCGGCAATAGAAACGGAGTTGGTGCAGGTTCTGATCGACAATGTGCCCCAGGAGCGTCGCGAAGAGACGAATTCTCTTTTGAATGGGCCAGCCATCAATCCGGCGGGCAAGATTGATGTCGTTACCAGCCAGGATCAAGTCGACGATCTTCTGGATAGCCTGGGTTTTTAAGCTGCATCAGCAGGTGCTTGCAAGGCCGCGCACGGGATTGCGCCCGCTGCATAATCCCGTGTGGTGGGTGAATTAAGCGCATTTAGCACGTTAGCTCGGCCCTTCGCCACGTACGGTGGCGGCTAAAATCGTGGTTGATATTTTTCCCATATTCACCCCGTTTTTTGACCACTGAATGGCTGAGGACAGCGACCTCGAAAAAACTGAACCTGCCTCTCAAAGGCGTCTGGAAAAGGCGCGTGAAGAGGGCCAGGTCGTACGTTCCCGCGAGCTCAACACGTTTATGTTGTTAGGCGCGGGTGTGGCCGTGCTGTGGTTCGGCGGCGCGCGTATGTACGAAGGACTCAATGGCATCTTGCGGTCCGGATTATGGTTTGATCTTCGGGTCGGACAAGACACCAATGTCATGTTGTCAGTTGCCGCGAATTC
Source organism: Pollutimonas bauzanensis (assembly GCF_040393045.1). Taxonomy (GTDB): domain Bacteria; phylum Pseudomonadota; class Gammaproteobacteria; order Burkholderiales; family Burkholderiaceae_B; genus Pollutimonas; species Pollutimonas bauzanensis_A. Next base: position 17,021 of record NZ_JBEBUX010000072.1, read on the forward strand.
GGCCTTGCAGGCATTGCTGCTGTTGGCGCCCCTGTTCCTGGTTCTGGTAGTGATTGCAATTTTTTCATCGGTGATGCTTGGAGGATTTATGTTTTCCTCCAAGGCGCTGGAACCCAAGTTCGAACGGCTCAACCCCCTGAAAGGTGTGGCACGGATGTTTTCGGCTCAAACCCTGGTGGAACTGATCAAGACCTTGGCCAAGGCAACGGTAATCGGCACGGTAGGCGCCATGGTCATCTGGAACTACCGGGACCAAATGTTATCTCTGATGCATACGACCCCCACGCAAGCATTGACCGAAGGGATGAGCCTCGTGGCATTGTGCTGCACGCTTATCGTTTCGGCACTGGTCATTATTGTATTGATCGATGCGCCGTGGCAGGTATTTAGCCACTATAAGAAAATGCGCATGTCCAAACAGGACGTCAAACAGGAGCACAAGGAAAGTGACGGGGACCCTCACGTCAAAGGCCGCATACGCCAGCAACAGCGCGCCATGGCACGTCGGCGCATGATGGCGGAAGTACCGACGGCGGATGTCATCGTCACTAATCCGACACATTACGCCGTTGCCTTGACCTACAAAGAAGGGCAGGGCGGAGCGCCCCAGGTCGTGGCCAAGGGTTCGGGCCTGGTAGCGGCGCGGCTGCGCAGTCTCGCCGCCGAGCACAAAGTACCGATGTTAAGTGCGCCGCCCTTGGCGCGCGCCTTGTATCACAACGTAGAACTAGGCCAGGAAATTCCTGCCGAGCTGTATTCGGCGGTGGCCGAAGTGCTTGCCTGGGTATTTCAATTGCGCAGCTGGAATATGGGAACCGGGGTCGAACCTCAGAAACCTTCCAGCTTGGTGGTTCCGCCAGACCTTGATCCCGCGGGCAAACATAAGATGGCGAAAAACGCACAATGAATAGTTTTCTAGCTCTGCTTAAAGACAATGGCGCGCAGCATGCCCGCCTGATGGCCGGTCCGATACTGATCCTGATGGTGCTTGCCATGATGATCCTGCCGCTGCCGCCGTTCATCCTGGACTTGCTTTTTACCTTCAATATTTCACTGTCCGTGATGATATTGCTGGTGGCGATGTTTACCAAGAAGCCGTTGGACTTTGCGGCATTCCCCGCTGTGCTGTTGTTTGCAACGCTTCTGCGTTTGTCGCTGAACGTGGCGTCTACGCGTGTCGTGCTGCTGCACGGACACAAGGGGCCAGATGCGGCCGGCCAGGTCATCGAGGCTTTTGGTCATTTCCTGGTCGGGGGCAACTTCGCCGTTGGTATCATCGTTTTTGTGATTCTGGTCATCATCAACTTTGTGGTCATCACCAAGGGTGCGGGGCGTATCGCCGAGGTCGGTGCCCGTTTTACGCTTGATGCCATGCCGGGCAAGCAGATGGCTATCGATGCCGACTTGAATGCTGGCCTGGTAGGCGAAGACGAAGCCCGCCGCCGCCGTATGGAAGTCTCTCAAGAGGCCGAGTTCTATGGCTCCATGGATGGCGCAAGTAAATTCGTGCGAGGCGACGCGGTAGCCGGCTTGCTGATTATGATTATCAATATTATCGGGGGTCTCATCATTGGAGTCGGGCAGCACGACCTGGCTTTCAGCGAGGCCGGCCGCGTGTATACGCTGCTGACTATCGGCGATGGGCTGGTTGCGCAAATTCCTGCCCTGGTTATTTCCACGGCAGCTGGCGTGGTGGTGTCGCGCGTAGCTACGGACCAAGATGTCGGTCAGCAGATGGTCAGTCAGCTCTTTGCCAACCCCAATGTCTTGTTCATTACGGCTGGCATCATGACGGCAATGGGGTTGATTCCCAATATGCCGCACGTCGCGTTTCTGCTGCTGGCGGCGGCGCTCGCTGGCGGCGGGCGGTTAATGCTGAAGCGTCAGCAGGCCGCAAAAGCGGCTGACGCCGAGGAGCCGCAGAAAGTCCAGGCAGCGGTTGAAGCGGCTGCCGCCGAGGCGACATGGGATGACGTAACGCTGGTCGATCCATTGGGTCTCGAGGTTGGCTACCGTTTGATTTCGCTGGTCGATCATGCACAAAACGGCGAGCTGCTGCATCGCATCCGCAGCTTGCGTAAAAAATTCGCCCAGGACGTCGGCTTCTTGCCGCCTGTCGTGCATATCCGCGATAACCTGGAGCTGAAACCCAATGACTATCGCATCTTGCTTTCGGGCGTCGAGATTGGCCGTGGGGTCGCGACTCCCGGACAGTGGCTGGCCATTGATCCGGGCGGGGTCACCATGAAGCTGCCCGGCGCCATCACTACCGATCCGGCGTTCGGTCTACCCGCCGTCTGGATTGATGTCTCGTTGCGTGAGCAGGCGCAAATCGCCGGTTATACCGTGGTCGATGCGGGCACGGTTATTGCCACGCACTTGAATCACTTGATGCACCGGCATGGCGGTCAGTTGCTAGGGCGCCAAGAAGTGCAGGCCTTGCTGGACCATGTGGGCCGTGAAGCGCCCAAGCTGGTCGAAGACTTGGTGCCCAAAACGATCACTCTTACCCTTTTGCAAAAGCTGTTGCGCGGTTTGTTGGCCGAAGAAGTGCCGATCCGGGATATGCGCAGTATTGTCGAAACGTTGGCCGAGCAAGCGCCTCGCCTGGCGGCGCTTAACCCAAGCGGGACAGGGCCTGATTCCGCCGAGTTGCTGGCCTTTACCCGGGTCGCGCTAGGGCGCGCAATTACGCAGCAATGGTTCCCGGGTGATACCGAACTGCGAGTCATTGGGCTGGATGCCAGGCTGGAACGGGTATTGACGCAGGCTCTGACCACCAGTGGCGCATTGGAGCCGGGCCTTGCCGATAGTGTGCTTAACGACGCGCAACGAGCGGTTCAGATTCAGGAAGCCAATGGCGATGCGACGGTGCTCGTCGTCCCCCCCGCATTGCGCGCCTCATTATCGCGTTTCTTGCGGCACCATTTTCCGCAGATCGGCGTACTTTCCAATGCTGAGATACCCGATGAGCGTATCTTGCGCATTACGGCCGTCATTGGCGGGAGTCAAGTGTGAACATAAGTCGTTTTATTGGCAGTACCAATCGCGAAGCA
>NZ_JBEBUX010000073.1:0-19770 GCF_040393045.1 Pollutimonas bauzanensis
TGGTCATGCACCGCATCGCCGGGTCCGCTATGTGCGGCATAAGCCGCCTGCGCCAGGGCGTAGTCTTCGGCAAAGGTTTCATCATGGCCGTGCTTGTGACCGCCGCCATAGGCGCCGGCGTCAGGCTCGAAAGGCTCATCAACCCTTTCGACAGTAACTCCGCCTAATTGCTTCAGCATGTCGACCAACACCGGGTCGTATTCCAGTTGCAGGTAGTTTGCTCCTACCTCGACCAAGATGTGGCGGTTGCCCAAGTGGTAGGCAGCCCGGGTCAGTTGCTGCGCACTGTGCGCGGTTACTCTTAACACAGACTCGATGGCGGCCTGGACAGCAATGAGCTTGCCGTCTTCAGCCACCAGGATATCGCCGTGGCGCAATACCGTGCCCTGGTTCAGAACCAGGCCAACTGGCTCGCCATTGTCCAGGGTTATTTTTTGCCGGCTGCGGCGGCGCAGTTCGAAGGGCAGGATAGCCTTCGGGGCGTTGGCGACCAATGCTTTGGCAAGGCGGGCGCCTTGCAGGTGTTTTTTGATGATGCGCATGACTAGAATAGAAAATAGCGTTGTGCCATAGGCAGTATTTTTGCGGGCTCGCAGGTTAACAACCTGCCGTCAGCCAGGACCTGATAGGTTTCCGGGTCGACAGTAATATGGGGCAGCCAGTTGTTATGCACCATGTCTTTCTTGCCGATACTGCGACAGCCATATACCCCTTCCAGGGTTTTGGTCAAACCCAAGGCATGGACGGCGGGGTTGGCAAGTCCGGCTTGCGACAAGAAAGTCAGGGAGGTTTTTACTGCCTTGCCGAAGCTGCCCCACATTGGGCGGAAATGCACGGGTTGGGGGGTAGCAATCGAAGCGCCGGGGTCACCCACCGAGGCGGCTGCAATCATGCCGCCTTTAAGCACCATATTTGCTTTCACGCCGAAAAATGCCGGACGCCAAAGCACGATGTCGGCAAGCTTGCCAACTTCGATAGACCCGACCTTGTGGGCAATGCCATGGGCTAAAGCCGGATTGATGGTGTATTTGGCAATGTAGCGTTTAATGCGTTGGTTATCGGCACGAGCGCTGTCGCCCTCCAGCGCACCCTGCTGCATTTTCATTTTGTCGGCCGTTTGCCAAGTGCGCAAAACGACCTCGCCGACGCGGCCCATGGCTTGCGAGTCGGAACTCATGATGGAAAACGCACCCAGGTCATGCAGTATGTCTTCGGCCGCAATGGTTTCGCGGCGGATGCGGCTTTCAGCAAATGCGACATCTTCTGCAATGGAAGGATCCAGGTGATGGCACACCATCAGCATGTCCAGATGCTCGTCTATGGTGTTGACCGTAAACGGCATGGTGGGATTCGTCGATGCCGGCAGCACATTAGGCATGCCTGCTGCCCGGATAATGTCTGGGGCGTGGCCGCCGCCTGCGCCTTCGGTATGGAACGAATGTATAGTGCGGCCCTTGAAAGCCTTGAAAGTGTCTTCGACAAAGCCGGATTCGTTCAGGGTATCGCTATGGATCGCCACCTGTACGTCGGTTTCTTCGGCAACGGTCAGGCAGGTATCGATGGACGACGGCGCGCAGCCCCAGTCTTCGTGCAATTTCAGGCCGATGGCGCCCGCCTCGACCTGTTCGCGCAAGGGAGCGGGATCGCTGGCATTGCCTTTGCCCAGCAAGCCGATGTTGACCGGGAAGGCATCCAGTGCTGAAAGCATGGAATGGATATGCCATGGCCCAGGGGTGCAAGTCGTCGCCATCGAGCTGGTGGTGGGCCCGGTGCCCCCACCTATCAATGTGGTGGTTCCGGTGGCAAGCGCCTCGTCGATTTGTTGCGGGCAGATAAAGTGGATGTGAGTGTCGATGGCACCCGCGGTAATGATCATGCCTTCTCCGGCTATCACTTCCGTGGCAGGCCCGACCACAATCGTGATGCCGGGCTGGATGTCTGGGTTGCCGGCTTTGCCTATACCCGAGATCAATCCGTTTTTTATGCCTATGTCGGCTTTAACAATGCCGGTGATGGCATCGATGATCAGGGCATTGGTGATAACGGTATCGACGCAATCGGCGCTGAGCCGCTGGCTTTGTCCCATGCCGTCGCGAATCACTTTGCCGCCGCCGAACTTGACCTCTTCGCCGAATATGGTGAAGTCTTTTTCGACCTCGGCCAGTAATTGGGTGTCGGCAAGGCGGACGCGGTCGCCCACACCATTGACGACGGTTGGGCCGAACATTTCGGTGTAGGCACGACGTGAAATAGCTACCATCACAAGGCTCCCATGATGTCGCCGTTAAACCCATATACCCGGCGGTCGCCAGCTAGCTCCACCAGCTCGACGGTTCGTTTTTGGCCAGGCTCGAATCGGGCGGCGGTACCGGCGGCAATATTCAGGCGAAAGCCGCGAGCGGCCTTGCGATCGAAGTGCAGCGCCGTATTGACCTCGGCAAAATGGTAGTGAGAACCGATTTGCACGGGGCGGTCGCCGGTGTTGATGACGTCGACTGAGCAGGTGGAGCGTCCGACGTTGAACTCGATATCGCCGAGTTCGGGAAGAATTTCACCAGGTATCATTTTGCGTATCCTGTCGAGTAAGAAGATGCTGGGCGGCCGGGTTGATTCACGCGGCGGAAGTAAATAAAACAATACCGTAGGCGGCAATACCGGCACCGGCAAAGCGGATCAGCCATTGTCCATGCTGTTTAAGCGCAAAGCCGCCGGCCAGGCCGGTTACGTGCAGGGCTAACGTGCTTAGCATGAAGCCGGCAATGAATGCTGTTGCGCTGACGCCCACTGGCAGCTCTGCCCCGTGGGCAAGGCCATGGAACACCGCAAAGAAGCCCACCAGCGCGACGCCTGCCCAGTTGGGCAGGGAAATGCGACTGGCAAGCAAAAGCCCCAATACAAAAAGCGAAGCCATGATCATGGGTTCAACGGCGGGCAGGCTGATGCCGGCAATCCCGGCGAGTGCGCCGGCCAGCAGCAAAGCCAGGAAGCTCAGCGGCGTCCAGATGGCTTGTCGGACATTGTTGTGAGTCAATGCTGCCCACATGCCTACCGCCAGCATGGCAAGCAAGTGATCGAAACCTGTCAGTGGGTGCAGCAGGCCGGCGGCGAACATATTGCCTGCGACTTCCTGGCCGTGCCCAGGGTGGGCCATTGCCGTGGTTGAAATCAAAGCCAATCCGATAGTGCAGGCGGCGCTGGCGCTGATTGTACGTAGTGGAGTAGATGTAGACATGGTCAATTCCAATCGAGAGTGAGATGTCGCGGTTGAGTCCGTCGCGACGCTTAAATAATAGGGTGGTGCACGGTAATAAGTTTGGTTCCGTCAGGAAAGGTGGCTTCCACTTGTATATCGGCAATCATTTCAGGGATGCCTTCCATGACATCGTCGCGTGTCAGTATGGTGGTGCCGTAATGCATCAGGTCGGCAACACTGCGGCCATCACGCGCGCCTTCCATTAGCTCGGCTGTAATCAGTGCGATGGATTCGGGGTAATTGAGTTTGACGCCGCGTGCTTTACGCCGTTCTGCCACCAAGGCAGCGGTAAAAATAAGCAATTTGTCTTTTTCGCGTGGGGTGAGATCCATTGTCCGATTCCTTATGTAAGAATGACCAAAACTTGAAAAATTATGTGTTCCAGAGGCGCAGGTAGCTGCCTTTTTTATCTAGTATCAACGGGCGCATCAGCATCCATAGTTCAATCAGCAGACGCTTTACGTCTTGGGTATGTGTACCCAGTATACGGATCAGACTAAGTCCCTGATCGTTGTTCTGGGGAATATGGGTGAGTCCAGATCGTATGTTGTCATTCCAGGGCAAGTATGATGCCAACTGGTCGGTTTGTTCGGTATTCAGTGAAGGCCCGAACGCCCAAAGCGTAGCCAGAACAGGGAATCCCGCCAGGCCGTTGGCACTGTTGCGCAAGGCGCTATCGGCGGTCAATTCCCCGACATCCAGCCATACAGACTGGCCGTCCAGCGAGAGTTCCGTGCTTAGCACCATGCGGCCATCATCCCAGTGGCTCGCTTTATTGATGCTTCCCAGTTGAGTAATTTCCCAGCCTATTGTGCAAGCGCCTGTTTGCAGATGCAAATGTGTGCTTGCCGAGGCGTTGGCTTGCTCGAATAAAATATTCTCTTGGGGTAACCAGTCCAGACGAGCACCGGCTGCCAAGTGAAGATGGGTATGTTGCGCCGAATGGCGGCCATTGGCCTTGTACCAGCGCGTAGCGCCTGGATTGTTTAGCAACGCGTGAGCGCCAGGCTGCACATTCACGTTAATAGACAGGGTGTCTCCGCCGGCGATGCCGGAAGGAGGATGCAGAACCGTAACGTGGCAGACGTCGGGCCCTTCTGGATATAGGGCCTTTTGAACCAATAGGGGCCCTTCGTGCCTGCGTTCTGATAATACGGTTTTCTGGAGGCCCTGTCGCGAGAATGAGAGCACCAATTTGGCGTGCCATTCATTCAAAGGTGCGATCATGGAGTAAGGGGCTCGGTTAGTTTTCGTAGGTGTTTGTTTCTAAAAGAATTTAGAAGCTGAAGGCTGGATTCTACGCTAGAGTGGCTAAACCGACAAATGCCTCCGTGCTTCCTCGCTATCGATGCTTGATTTGTCGCCTGCAGAGACCACGAGCAGGTTCGTTCATGTTCACTTTGTTTTGTGGAATGGGCGTATGCTGCAAGATGCTGATTGGCATGTCACCGTAGTCATTCAAGGGGTTACCCATGATCGAATGTTCGTCACGCGCTTATCAGAAACCTACAGCAGCAAAGATGCGCTGCCCATATTGCCATGTGGGGCCGGTCTTTGTTTAAACAGGCTGTCGTTCGCAATGCTTTCAGGTTCTTCTCGACGAGAACCCAGTGGGATGACCAGGCGCCTATCAGGGAAGAACTTTTCGGCATAGAACGGCTTGAACAGCATGCTGAAAGCCTTGCCGCTGCACAGTCAGTGACTGCTGAGCCGCCCCGCGTACTTTCTTTGCACAAGCGGCTTGATGACAATGCTGCCGTTTTGCTTGCAGCGTATCGCGCCAGTGCAGCGGAGCTGGAAAGAGGGCAGGCCGTGGTTCCCGCTGCGGAATGGCTGCTGGATAACTATCATCTTGTCGAAGAGCAAGTCCGTGAAATTCGGGATGATTTGCCGCCTGGCTTTTATCGTCAACTGCCTAAACTGGCGGCCGGGCCGTTGGCGGGGTATCCGCGCGTGTTTGGTATCGCCTGGGCCTTTGTCGCACACACAGACAGCAACTTCGACCCAGACACGTTAAGGCGCTTCATTGCCGCTTATCAGCGGGTCCAGCCTTTGGCAATTGGTGAATTGTGGGCGGTAGCCATTACGCTCAGGATAGTGCTGATCGAAAACTTGCGCCGTTTGGCGGATCAGATCAGTTTCGGACAAAAGGCGCGCGCGGACGCCGAGGCGCTGGCTAATCGCCTGGTCGGATCTGGGAGCATCCGTTTCGCGCTGGAAATCGATATCTCTCTACGTGCGCAAGATCCTTTGTCTGAAGCGTTTGCGGCGCATTTGGCCAAACGTCTTCGAGACCAGGATCCCAGGACGACGCCAGCGCTAGGTTGGCTGGAAGAGCGTCTTGGCCTTCAGGGCATGTCGATTGATCAGGTCGTACTGCTTGGTCAGCAACGTCAAGGTGCATCTAATGTCACCGTGCGAAATATTATTACCAGTATGCGGCTGATTTCCGATATTGACTGGGCGGAGTTGTTTGAAAAGGTTAGCTTGGTCGACGAGCGGTTGCGCGAGGCAAGCTCCTTTGCCTCCATGGATTTTTCGACTCGCGATCTCTATCGCAACGCAATTGAACAATTGGCTAGAGGTTCGGCGTTGTCTGAACTGGATGTTGCCGCCCGCGCATTGGAGGCGGCGCGCAATGCGCAAGCCTTGACCGGCAACGCGCAACGCATGGGCGACCCTGGTTATTACCTGATCGCCGAAGGCCGGCCTGCATTCGAGAGCATCATCGGATTTCGAGTGCCGCTGCAATTGCGTATAAGTCGCATGAATATACGCCGCGGCATTCGCGGTTATGTTGGGGCGATTCTGTTTGTCACGGTGCTGTTGATTTGTCTGGCATTATGGATTTTAGAGGTTGCGGGCGCGAGCGTCAGCTGGCTGGTGCTATTTGCTCTGGTCGTATTTTTTCCAGTTACAGGCCTGGCCACGGCGTTTGTCAATCGGGCGCTGACTTCAACTTTCAGTCCGACCGTCTTGCCAGGCATGGACATGAAAGCGGGTGTGCCGACTTCGCTTAGAACGCTCGTCGCAGTTCCTACGCTGTTGACCAGCGAGGCTGATCTGCTAGAGCAAATTGAGCGGCTCGAAGTGCATTATCTGGGGGGAGTCGGCGGCGATCTGGTATTTGCCTTGTTGCTCGATGGTCTGGATGCTGATCAGGAAGTGCTGCCAGGCGATGCACCATTGCTTGCCGTGGCGATGGATGCCATACAGAAATTGAACGGTCGCTACGGTCCGGGCCCTGGCGGTAAGCGCTTTCTGTTGTTGTATCGTCGCCGGGTCTTTAATAAGGGCGAGAATAAATGGATGGGGTGGGAGCGTAAAAGGGGTAAGCTGCATGAACTGAATCGATTGTTGCGCGGCGCCACTGATACCACCTATATACCGGTTGGCAATACTGCGGTACAGGTGCCGGCCAATGTACGTTATGTGATTACCCTCGACGCAGATACCAGGATGCCGCGGGATGCAGCGCAGCGACTTATCGGAAAAATGTCCCATCCGCTGAACTGGCCGGAATTCGATACAGCCCAACAACGCGTGATCAATGGCTACGCTATTCTTCAACCACGCGTTACCCCTGCCTTGCCGGTGGGGGGTGAAGGCTCGATCTACCAGAAAGTGTTTTCCAGCCCTGGCGGCATGGATCCGTATGCGGCAGCTATCTCCGATGTTTACCAGGATCTTTTCGGGGAAGGATCCTATACAGGTAAAGGCATCTATGATGTAGATGCCTTTGAGACGGCGTTATCTGGTCGTGTTCCGGAAAGTACGCTGCTTAGCCACGATTTGTTCGAAGGGATTTTCGCACGGGCAGGCCTGGCTTCTGATATCGAAGTGGTGGAAGAGTTCCCCGCGCGCTACGATGTCGCTCTCAAGCGACAGCACCGGTGGACGCGTGGCGATTGGCAGCTTCTTCCATGGGTAACTGGGCGGGCCACGGGAAGCTCGGCACTGCCTTCCGTGGGGCGGGGGAAAATACTAGATAATCTACGCCGCTCGCTGCTTGCGCCGTTCACCTTGCTCGCCCTGGCCTGCAGTTGGTTGTTGCCAATGCCGGCCAGCTTGCTGGCTACGTTTTTTGTACTCGCATGTATCGCAATCCCGCCCTTGTTGCCGAGCTTTTTTTCATTATTACCACGGCGCAGTGGAATTAATTTTCGTAGCCACATTGAAGCGCTGGCGGCTGATCTGCGATTAGCGGGCACGCAGATTTTTCTTGCTTTGGCTTTCCTGGGTGATCAGGCGTGGCATATGGGCGACGCGATTGTTCGCACCTTGATCCGGTTATTCATTACCCGCCGTCATCTGCTTGAATGGACGACAGCGGCACAGTCATCCAGAAGCCCGCAGCCTGACCTTCGCGGCTGCTATGCAAGTATGGCGGGCGGTACATTGCTTGCGCTGAGCTTAGCTGGTGCTGCGGTTATTTTTAATCCGTCGTCGTGGCCTTTGGTCTTGCCTTTTGCCTTGTTATGGCTGGGCGCACCAGCACTTGCCTCGTGGGCCAGTCAGTCGGAGCTGGGGCGAAAGCTTAGCGAATTCTCGGCAAGGGATGCGACCGATCTTCGGCTAACTGCGCGTCGGACCTGGCGTTTTTTTGAAACCTTCGTGACGCCAGCCGATAACATGTTGCCGCCGGATAATTTTCAAGAGAACCCCAAGCCTGTGCTTGCCCGCCGCACCTCGCCCACCAATATGGGGTTGTATCTGTTGTCGGCGATTGCTGCGCGTGATTTTGGCTGGGCTGGCACCATGAAAACGGTAGGGCGGCTTGAAGCGACACTGGCAACCATGCAAGAGCTCTCGCGTTTGAAGGGGCACTTCTTTAATTGGTACGGTACAGAGGATATGCGCCCGCTAGAGCCGGCTTATGTGTCTTCTGTTGATAGCGGGAATCTTGCGGGTCACCTTATCGTGGTTGCGCAGGCTTGCGAGGAGTGGATCCATAGCGCCTATTTGGCGGATTGCCGGCCCGGCATGCTGGATGATCTGCTGCTTGCCCGCAAGGCTATCGTCTTGCTTCCCGCTGCAAGCGGTGAACGTGGCCGCGAACTGATCGCACTCCTTGATGAAATTGAAGTGAAAATCAATGAGGCGTCGGTCGAAAGCATACCTTTTCCGTTACTGAGCCGGTTGGCAGATAAAGCAGTTAAATCGGTACGAAGCCTTGTGCCTGCTGTCGCGGATGATGATTCGACCAATGCACTATTTTGGGTCGATGCGCTGGGCCATGCAATAGCGGAACACGGTCACGACCGATCCCTTTCTGTTGATGGGCCATTTCCGTTGGCAAACAGATTGGAGGCGCTGGCGAACATAGCGCGCCAGATGGCCATGGCCATGGATTTTTCTTTTCTGTTGGATGCCGACCGGCAGCTTCTGTCCATTGGCTACTCTCAAGCCGATAATTGCCTTGACCCAAGCTGTTACGATTTGCTGGCTTCCGAAGCACGGCTGGCAAGCCTGTTTGCCATAGCAAAAGGAGATGTACCGACACGGCATTGGTTGCGGTTGGGCCGTACCGCGACGCCGCTGAATAAAGGGTCAGCGCTCATTTCTTGGTCTGGCTCGATGTTTGAGTATCTGATGCCGTCGCTGGTGATGCGGGCTCCTTTTGGTAGCTTGCTCGAACAGACAAATCGCCTGGTGGTGGAGCGTCAGCAAGCCTATGGAGATAGCCTGAACATTCCGTGGGGCATTTCGGAGTCCGCCTATAACGCCCGCGACATGGAGTTTACTTATCAGTACTCCAACTTCGGTGTGCCTGGCCTGGGCCTTAAGCGTGGCCTGTCCGAGAACTTGGTTATCGCACCTTACGCGACGGGGCTGGCAGCCATGATTGATCCTGCCGGCGCTTGCCGGAATTTTGCCCGCCTTGGCAGGATGGGTGCGCTGGGCCGCTACGGTTTTTACGAAGCGCTGGACTTTACTCCTTCACGGCTTCCCGACAATAAAGAAGTGGCCATCGTGCACAATTTCATGGCGCATCACCAGGGCATGACGATCGTCGCTATTGCCAATGCATTGATGGGGGCTCGGATGCGAGTCCGTTTTCATCGCGAGCCGATGATACAAGCCTGCGAGTTGCTACTTCAGGAGCGTATGCCCAGAGACGTTGCGATTGCCCATCCGCGTGCCGAAGAGGTGAAGGTATCCGCATCAGCAGCTCGGGACAGCGCAGTCACCTTGCGCCGCGTTGTGGGGGCTCCCCTCGGCGCTCCAGTCACCCACTTGTTGTCGAATGGTCGCTATACGGTGATGGTAACGGCTGCAGGGGCCGGTTATAGCCGGTGGCGCGACGTTGCCGTGACGAGATGGCGTGAGGATGCGACACGTGATGCTTGCGGCTCATTCATTTTCTTGCGTGATATGCAGGATGGCCATGTTTGGTCTGCGGGCTTGCAGCCTGTTGGAAGCGCCTTTGAACATGACGAGGTCATTTTCGGCGAAGACTATGCCGAGTTCATCCGCCGCGATGGTGTGTTGACCTCCACGATGAATATTCTGGTTTCGGGTGAAGATGACGGCGAGGTGCGCCGTGTATCCCTGACCAATAGCGGACGCCGTCCACGCGAGATCGAGCTTACGTCTTATGCCGAGGTTGTTCTGACGACGCCGGCGGCTGATAACGCGCATCCCGCTTTCGCCAAAATATTCGTCGTGACCAGCCATCTTGACGAGTTTGGTGCGCTCGTGGCCACTCGGCGCACGCGGTCACATGATGAGCCTCAGGTATGGGCGGCTCATTTCGCTGTCGTGGAGGGCGAACTGGTTACCGAGCCCCAATACGAATCTGATCGAGCCCGGTTTATCGGTCGCGGAAAATCATTGGGAACAGCCATCGCTATGGCTGATGGGCAGCCGCTGTCTAATACCGTGGGTACCGTGCTGGACCCGATTTTTTCGCTTAGGTACCGTCTGTTGATCCCTCCCGGCAAGGTTGCCCGCGTGGCCTTTTGGACGGTCGTGGCGCCGTCGCAGGCGGCGCTTCTTGAGCTTATCGATAGGCATCATGATCGTAGCGCTTTCGACCGGGCAAGAACATTGGCCTGGACCCAGGCCCAGGTACAACTTCGGCATTTTGATATCGACCCTGAAGAAGCTGCGGATTTTCAACGCTTAGCTGCACCTATCTTGTATGCCGACAGTCGGTTCAGGGTGTCCGCAGAATCGATCAGGCGCGGAGCCGGCCTGCAATCAGGTCTTTGGCCGCAGGCCATTTCGGGCGATTTGCCTATTGTGCTGTTGTGCATCGATGATCTCGAAGATATTGCCCAGGTCCGCCAGTTATTGCGCGCTCATGAGTATTGGCGTATGAAGCGCCTGGCGGTTGACTTGGTCATTGTCAATGAGCGCGCTTCTTCGTATGCGCAGGATCTCCAGATTGCGATCGAAACGGCGGTACGCAGCACCCAGGCAGTGCCTCGCTTTGGCGGAGAGCTGGCGCTGGGCGCTGTTTATACGTTGCGGGCGGACCTTATGGGGCTCGAGACCCGCGCGCTGCTCCAATCGGTCGCACGAGTCATGCTACGCGCACGGGCTGGCTCGCTTGCCGAACAGCTTGCCCGCATGCCGCAGGCAGTAATCCAGGCGGAGCCCATTCAACGTCCGAAGGCAGACCACACGGCAGCGTCGATAGTGCGGCCACCCGAAGGCCTGGAGTTCTTCAACGGCCTGGGAGGATTCGATAAAAACGGGCGGGAGTACGTCATTGTTCTGAACGAAGGGCTGTCCACGCCTGCTCCCTGGATCAACGTGATGGCCAATGCCGCCTTTGGGTTTCAGGTTTCTGCAGAAGGAAGCGGTTATACCTGGGCGCAGAACAGCCGCGAGAACCAGCTCACTCCCTGGTCGAATGATCCGGTTCAAGATCCGGCGGGTGAGGCGCTTTATATACGTGACGAGGCCACTGGCGAGATTTGGACGCCAACAGCTCTGCCGATACGGGGTGGGGGAAGTTATATTGCGCGGCATGGCTATGGCTATAGCAGCTTCGAGTATCAAGCTAACGATATCGGGGCTCGGTTGCTGCAATACGTGCCGATTTCGGATCCCGTCAAGATCTCGCGCTTGACCTTGCGCAATCTGTCAGGGAAATCGCGCCGTTTGTCGGTTACCGCTTATGCAGAATGGGTGTTGGGCACGACCCGTGCCGCGTCCGGACCTTTTGTTGTGACCAAGATCGATGAAGCGACTGGCGCCATGCTGGCTTTTAACCCATGGAATATTGCCTTTCCGGGTCGAGTCGCGTTTGCTGATCTAGGCGGAATGCAGACGGCCTGGACGGCTGACCGCAGCGAATTTATCGGCCGCCATGGCGAATTGGAAAGCCCCGCGGGGCTGGCAGGTAACGCGCCGCTATCCGGGAAGACAGGGGCCGGACTGGACCCGTGTTCGGCTTTGCTGGGCGTCGTGGAGCTGCAGCCAGGCCAAACGGTCGAACTCGTGTGGTGTCTGGGCCAAGCCGGTTCAGTTCAAGAGGCGCAGGAATTAATTAAGCGTTATAGGCAAGCCAATCTGGACGATGTGCTTGCACAGGTAAGCAATCATTGGGACTCATTGCTTGGCGCAGTACAGGTCAAGACACCCGATCGTGCCATGGATGTCATGCTCAATGGCTGGCTGCTATACCAGACACTGGCCTGCCGTATCTGGGCGCGCTCGGCTTTTTATCAGGCCAGCGGAGCCTATGGTTTTCGCGATCAGCTTCAAGATGGAATGGCATTGTCATTTTCCCTGCCGCAAGCCGCGCGAGAGCATCTCTTGCGGGCTGCCGGTAGACAGTTTCCCCAAGGCGACGTTCAGCATTGGTGGCTGCCGCATTCGGGACAAGGGGTAAGGACGCGTATTTCGGATGACCGGGTGTGGCTGGTTTTCGCTACGGCCACTTACATCACCACCACGGGCGATGCCACTGTCCTGGACGAAAACCTTTCTTTCATTGATGGCCCTCTGCTGCATTCAGAAGATCATGACGCATTTTTCCAGCCCATGCTTGCTGATGAATCGGCGTCTTTGTATGAGCACTGCGCGCGCGGGTTGGATCAATGTCTGGAATTGACCGGTCAGCTGGGCCTGCCATTGATGGGCACAGGCGATTGGAACGATGGAATGAACCGTGTCGGCGAGGGCGGTAAGGGCGAAAGCGTGTGGCTGGGCTGGTTGCTGTTAAGAACCATAAACCTGTTCACGCCACTGGTTCAGGATCGCGACGCGGTGCGGGCTCAGCGTTGGCGCACGCATGCAATCGAGTTGAAAGCAGCCCTGGAACGTGAAGCCTGGGACGGTCAGTGGTATCGACGCGCGACCTTCGATAATGGTAGTTGGCTTGGAGCGAAGGACAGCCAGGAATGTCAGATCGACTCTATCGTGCAGTCGTGGGCTGTGTTATCAGACGCGGCCGATCCCCAGCGCGCCAGGACAGCAATGGACTCGATGGCCCAGCATTTGATACGTCCTGATGATGGCGTAGCACTTCTGTTTGCGCCGCCTTTCGACAAGATGCCGCTGGACCCGGGCTACATCAAAGGCTATCCACCCGGACTGCGAGAGAATGGCGGCCAGTACAGTCATGCCGCCATGTGGGCGGTTCTGGCATTCGCCAAGCTGGGGCAGGGCAAAAAGGCGGTCGATTTATTTGCGCTGCTCAACCCTATCAACCATGCACGCACCTTCGCGGACGCCGAACGTTATAAAGTCGAGCCTTACGTCATTGCCGCTGATGTCTATTCTGTTGCGCCGCATATCGGACGTGGTGGCTGGACCTGGTATACCGGATCAGCAGCGTGGATGTATCGTGCCGGTGTTGAAGGAATACTGGGCATGCGCCGTGAAGGCAACTTTCTGATCATCGCTCCCAGTATTCCAGAGGCATGGCCGGGGTTCGAGGCGACCGTCCATGTTGCTGCCGCCCGTTATGAAATCCATGTCGAGAATTCGTCTGGCCTTGGTTACGATGATATGCGAGCTACGCTTGATGGCCGGCGTATCGAATGTTCGCAAGGCAATGTGCGAGTGCTGCTGGAGGAGGGTACGCACCGTTTACTGATAACTTTGTAGGCACTCGGGGTGGGGAAACATAATGATGTGTCCTTGCTCCTGCGCCTCGCTAAAGCAGCCAGTCTATAGGAAGTATCGACAGGAAATTCACGCTAGCACGGCGCCAGAAGCTGGCGTTGGGTTCTGTGTCATACCGTATTTTTTTGCCATCGCGTTGTTCTATCCAATACAGCTTGCCTTCATCCGACAGATGAACCTCGTAGGACGTCTCTGGCACCTTGCTCTCGAACGCCGCCTGGATATCGCGCGCCATGGCGGGGCTGTCGATAACGAAGCCAAGTTCTGTATTGAGTTTGGCTGAACGTGGGTCGAAGTTGAACGAGCCGACAAAAATTCGTTCGCCATCCACCGAAAAGGTTTTGGCATGCAAGCTGGATCCTGAGCTGCCGAACGGACCGGCGCTTCTGCTTCTTCGCGAATCGGACGACAGGCGTTTCATCTCGTAGAGGATGATGCCGCTCTCCAGCAAAGGTTTGCGCCGTTTCGCATAGCCGGCATGAACGGCGGCAACGTCTGTGGCATCTAATGAATTGGTCAGTATCTTGATCTTGACCCCGCGCTCGGCCATCTCGGAAAAACCTTTGACTCCTGCCTTACCTGGCACAAAATAGGGCGACACCAATTCCAGATTGGATTCTGGGTTGCCGATAATCTGTTCTAGTCCATGCGTAAGAAGCTGCGTGGCCGGCACCTGACCAAGGCCTTTGCGTGGGTCGTCGCTGACCATGTGCGCGGTGGCCCATTGCAATTCGATAGTGCCATCTTTCAGTTGGCGGATAAGGCTGGAATCGGCCAGGGCTTTGACGTAGATAGCCGCACGCGGATCCTTTTCGAATTCATGGGCTTCAGAGGCCAGGGTCTGGAGCTGAGCGGACTCTGCCTTGGGCAGCAACAGGTCGACGGGGTAGGAGGACTGACTGGCCCAGTAGAGATCGAAATCGTCGGACACATCCTTGACTATCGGACCTATTGCCGCGACATCGAGGTCGGCGAACAAAATGTCTGGTGTTGCGCCGAAGTACTCATCTCCGATATTTCGTCCACCTATGATGGTGATTTGGTTATCGGCGGTAAGTGATTTGTTATGCATACGCCGGTTCAGGCGCGAGAAGTCGGTGAGATAGCCTATCCAGCGCGGGCTGCGGATAGTAAAAGGGTTGAACAAGCGGACTTCAATATTGGGGTGGGCGTCAAGCGCGGAAAGCGTGGGGTCGAGCCCTGTTGTATTGTTGTCGTCCAGCAAAAGGCGTACACGCACACCACGGTCGGCAGCCTCACGCAGGGCTTGAAGCAGAAGGGTCCCGGTCAGGTCCTTGTGCCATATATAGTATTGAACATCCAGAGTACGTTCGGCTGCACGTATGATCAGTGCGCGTGCGACAAAGGCGTCCAGGGGATTGGCTAATGAGGAAATGCCTGACTTGCCCGGATGGGCGCGGGCCAGGCGCGAAATGCCAACGCCCAGTTTGGTGGCGTGGGACTGATCTGCAGGAAGTGCTTGCGAGACCGTCCGGTTTTCAAGAGAAGGCAAGGCAACGCATCCTGCAACCAGTATGGCCGCAGTGCAGATCGAACAAAAATACAGTACGGCGCGTGTTCGCATGTTCATTGTGTTGGCTCCTGCCAATTGACTGCCCAGATATGCTTATGCCAGTAAATTGGATAGCGATCTATGCGAAGACACAGATTAACATTTGCGTCGAGAATTGCCTTTGCTTTGGGGCTTGAAAAATCGGGTGCGCAACCGGGCGTATCCGATTTTTACGCCAGTTAAGCATAGGACGAGTCCACCCAGGCTAAGTAGTATCAAGGCGATGTTGCGTGTCGTGCCTGCCTGAAGCATGGGGGGAATATCCCAACTGTGCAAAAAGTTGAATAGCCAGCGGCCCGTCCGTTGAGACTGGCTTGAACTCAGTTCGACGTCGCCGCTGTAAAGGTCAAGGTATACCGACGTTTTTTCGGCGTCATCGAAGTCTACCCGTAGTGCGGGCAAACGTCGTTCGGCGGCGCCATACATGGATTGTGTGGCGCGACTGTAGTACTGGCTGTCGTAGTGATCGATGCGCTGGTGGGAAACCATGTGCGCATCCATCAAACGCGGCGCTGCCTGTAGCAAAAGGGTATCGGGCCATTGAGCCAATAAAGCATAGACTGGTCCACTACGCATGATCAGGCGCGTGGTGTTTGCGGCATCGCGGGCCAGCAAATAGGGAATCCCGCCAATGGCCCGCCATTCGATTTCGCTGGCGTGAAAACCCTGGCTTGACAGCATGGCGAGGGCCTCGGACGTATCCAGCGGCAGGTGGGCTGTGCCTGGCGTGCCGCCACGATAAGCCGACAAGTTCGGGCGTTCTTGCGGACTGAATATGCCAACTGGGTTCATCGACATGAGGCCGCTGAATATCCATGTGCAAGTGATCGCGGCAAACATCAGGCCTGACAGATGGTGCCAGCGCAAATAGCCACCCCGGTAGGGAGAGCGGGAGCCTGACTTGTACGGGCTGCCGAAGCGCCATCGCCAAAGTCCGGCCAGTGTGCCAGTGAGTGCAGCCAGGACGCCTGTGGCCGACAAGGCAATTACGGTCCAGCTCCAGAGCGGATCGACGGGATGGCTGCGAAAAACATACAGCCAATGCAGCCAAGCGCCGACATAGTTCCAGGCCCGCTGGAATCGAGGTGCATCCATCACGACCTCACCGGTCGATGACGAAACATATAGAAGCGTCTGCTCCTTATCGTTCAATTGAACGCGATGCAGCGGGCGGTGGATATTCAGCGAGCCGGAGTGCGTCCATGTGTCTTCGTGGATCTGTCCCAAATAAGCGGCATCGGCGCCAGGAATGAAGACGCGGGCCGCGCGCATGGCGTGCTGCGCATCCGCCGGCTTGGCGGACTGGCCCGAAATGGCATTCACGACCTGATAGCGGCCGTTGCTTTGGCGCAGCTTATAGTGGGGGATCCCCGCGATGGAGGTCAGCACTATTTCTTGTACGGAGGCAGGGTCGTCGGCTTGCGATAATGCCTTGTCGACGGAGATGCAGCAGCCCGGTGTTTCCAGAGCAGGAAGGGCAGCCAGCCGTTCCCATGGCGTAAATTTTGGGTAGCCCACGAACAGCATTACCACGCCGCTGATGAACCATAACGTCATGAGTACGCATGCGGCAATACCCGCCCATCGGTGCACCAGATATACCGCGCGCTTAAAGCGCGACCAGAATGTTGTCATGACCGGATCCCGAGCTTAGAACTGATAGGCGGCGGTCAATTCGACCCTGCGGCCAGGGCCTATAAACCACTGCGTCTGGTTGTAGTACGCGGTTTCCGCATACTGCTTGTCGAATATATTGAAACCACGCAAGGTCAGCGTCAGATCGCGTTTAGGCTGCCACTGCAACGCAACATCGGTGGTCGTATAGGCGGGAAGCTTCAAGGTATTGGCGCGATCGGCGTAACGCTTGCCTACATAGCGCAGTCCAGTGCTGGCCGTCCAGTCCGGCAAGAAGCGCCAGCTGAGCCAGAGATTGGCCAGGCGTTCGGGCACGTCGGTGGGCGTATTGCCGTTGCGTGACACCGCTACGCCGTTGACCGATTCCGAGAAATCATCGTAGCGGGCGCGCAAGATAGTCGCGTTGGCATCAACACGCCACCCCGAAGCGAATTCCATACCCAATGTGGCTTCGATGCCTTGCGATGATTGTTGTCCAACTTGAATGCTAATGGTCGGGTCGGCGCTGTCCCGGGTCAGCAGCTTTTCTTTGACGATATGGTAGGCTGCCAGCGTCCATTCCCCTTTGTCGTCCCAGAAGGTCTGTTTGGCGCCGATTTCGAATTGCCTGCCGGTGGACAGATCAAAATCCTTGTTGGCGGGCGGCATCATCAATAGGGCACTGACAGGGTCGGCTGCTACGGAATATTGTCCATAAATGGCCAAGCCAGGCACGATCTCGTACACGCTGCCCAGGCGCCAGCCAATATTCGAAAACGTCTTGTCGAGCACCGTTTGACCAATGACCAGATCGCGCCGTTTTACGTCGGCGTGGTCATATCGCAAGCCGGCAATGGCCGACCACGCAGGGGTGATCTCTAAGCGATTTTCCGCAAACAGCGAGTACTGAAATGCCTTGTTGCGGTATCGCGGCGCGGTGCCAGCAATGTTGATGAACTCACCGTGATCAAAGTCATAGGGATCGACCAGGGATACGCCCGAGTAGGGGGAATTGTTACTGTGTTTGAATGCGCTTTGGTTTACATCGAAGCCAACGGATACCTGGTTTTTCAAGCCTAGAACGTGGGTGTCGACGCTGACTGTCGTGGTGTTTCCAACCTGGGATTGGTCGTGTTTGATTTCTGTATATGAACTGCGTTTGATCAGACCGCTGGCAGGCACATAGTCGTAATACTCGGCGTTGCGCCAATGACGATCGCTTTCGATCTGGTACAGGCGGCTTTGAACCGTTGTCGCATCGTTGGGCGTCCACTGGGCCGACAGCTCGGTCCAGCGGTCGTCGAACTTTATCAAGGCATCGCCAACGTTATAGTTTTGTTTGCGCAAGGAGTCATCCAGTTCTCCATTCACCAGGGGAGACCCGAAATATCGCATTGGTTCTTGCCAGCCTTGGGCGTAGCTTAATGTGAGACTGAACTCCGGCGAGACGTCCAACTGCAACGCGCCCGAAAGTGTCAGATTGCGAGAGTCTCCCATATCAACCCAGCCGTCGGAGCGGTTGCCGCTGGCATCGAAACGGTAGGATAGTTTGTCATTGATGGCGCCACCGCTGCCCAGGCCTAAGCGTTGCGTATTGTCGCTACCCACAGTGGCCTGAATCTCATTTTCGATAGGACCGCGAGTAGGCTTCTTAGGTATGACGTTGACAACGCCTCCAATCGCCCCTTCCCCGTAAATGACCGAAGCCGGACCTCGAAGCACTTCGATGCGCTCTACGGACCAGGGGTCAAAAGGAAAGGTAATGCCGATGCCGCCATATTGGCGCTTGCCGTCATAAAGCTGCATGACGGACGAAGATCCCGTGAACCCGCGAGCCGAAAGCGCCGCGCCGCCATTACCGGGATGGCCAATATGGCTCAGGCCTACCGACCTGGTGATGGTGTCTGTCAGGTTGGCATCCCCGAATTGTTCCAGTTGTTTTCGGGTGATGACGCTGACGCTGGCTGGTGTCTGCAGCCCTGTCAGTCTAAGTGTCGATCCTGTCGATGTCACCGAATCGAGTCCCCCGGATAAAGAAGGGCTTACGGCAATCGCCGATAATACCGATACGGATTCGGCTGCATGAATTGTCGTGCAAGCCAGAATAGCGGGGAGAACAGGAATAGCAAGCGCAGCGGCAACCGCAGCGCGGGAATGAATGCGAAGCATGAGCAGACCTCGGGATATCTATTGTCTTTAACCGGCGCGTCGAAGGCCGGCAACGTAGAAATAAATCAACCGAAGCTAGGAGGAGGGGCGCGTGAACCGAGTGGGGGGCCGTGCGCCGATAACGGCGGCAAGGCCTTGAAAACAGGAACTGGCAATATGTGCCGAAGGACTGCTGCAAGTATCACCAGCATTGCCGAAGGCGCCATCATGGCCTGAGCGGCGAGCAATCCAAACGGACAACTGATGCTGTTGGCGGCGTCTTGATCGGTGGTGTTCTTTGAGGTGTCGGACAGACTCAGCGGCAGAACGGACGTGCCGCCGCCAACGGTACAAAATGTAAGGACTAACTGGCCGTTTCGAAGGGCATTGGTGTCCGGCATGAAGCCCGCCGGCACCAGGGATCGGCAAACGAACGCCGCCACCGTCAACCAGAGCATGAAGCGCCAGACGGTTAAAGGCATGCGAGGATAAGGGCCCCGTGAAAACATAGGCGCGATGCTATCACAAATCGACACTTATCCAGCACGCCAAAACCATGCTTTTATGCCGTCAGTACTGCCCGGCCCGTAACCTTGCCTTGGCGCAGGGCAGCCAGTGTCGCGTCAGCTTCGCTAAGCGGGTGGCGTTGAATCGGTATCGGCGTTATCTGTTTGGTTTTTACCAGTTCTATCAATTCACGCAGTTCGGTCAGGTTTCCGACATAGCTGCCGATGATGTTCATGGCCTTCATGGGAATCAAGGCGATGGGCCATGATGACGCGCCGCCGAACAAGCCGATGAGTATCAGCTTGCCGCCCTTGGTCAGGCAGTCAAAGGCGATGGCTGTGGTAGAGGGCGCGCCTACCAGGTCAATGACGGCCTGCACTGGCTTGCCTGAGGCCGCCTTCATGATTTGCTGGGCAGCGTCGGGCGCATTGCCGTCGATAGCCGCCAAGGCGCCCGCATCCAGGGCCGCCTGGCGCTTGGCCGGATCGATATCGACAACGATGGCCCCGACGCCGTCCAATGCCGCAAGCAGGCTAAGACACATAAGCCCAAGGCCGCCCGCTCCCATGATAACGATAGGGTGCTTGGTATA